>NZ_BAABMO010000003.1:0-170213 GCF_054767435.1 Proteus sp. MB838 | reverse complement strand
TCTCTTTAGCATGCACCAAACATAGTTTTCTGGTTTCTGATGTGAATGAACTGCCAAGAGTCGTATCAGAAGCATTTTCGATCGCTAAGCAAGGGCGTCCAGGCCCTGTGTTAATTGATATTACTAAAGATGTGCAATTAGCTGATGCTTCACATTTAGCTGATTATCCATTGCCACAAGAGCAAGAGTTTCCCTATCCCGAACACGAAATCGCGCAGGCTCTGCAGATGTTAGCACAAGCGAAAAAGCCGATTTTGTATGTTGGGGGCGGTGTAGCAATGAGCCAAGGTGTTGAGGCGCTAAGAACTTTTGTAAAACAGACGCAAATCCCCGTTGTTTCGACATTGAAAGGGTTAGGTTGTGCTAATGCATTTGATGCCAATTATTTAGGTATGTTGGGTATGCATGGTACAAAAGCTGCTAATTATGCCGTTCAACGTAGTGATTTATTAATTGCTGTAGGCGCTCGTTTTGATGATCGCGTAACGGGTCGTTTAAATACTTTTGCACCCAATGCAAAAGTGATCCATATCGATATCGATTACGCAGAGCTTAATAAATTAAAACAAGCCCATATTGCTTTGTTAGGTGATGCCAAAGTGTTATTACCTAAGTTATCTCAACCGTTAGCTATTGAGGCATGGCAAGAAGAGGTACAGCAATTAATCGCTGAATATGCTTGGCGCTATGATCATCCCGGTGAAGCAATTTATGCTCCTTTGTTGTTAAAACAGTTATCTGATGCTAAGCCTGAAAATAGCATTGTGACAACAGATGTTGGACAGCACCAAATGTGGTCAGCACAGCATATGACATTTGATGCGCCAGAAAATTTTATTACTTCTAGTGGGCTAGGCACGATGGGATTTGGTATCCCCGCGGCTATTGGTGCGCAAATAGCTAGACCTGATGCGTGTGTTATCTGTGTCTCTGGTGACGGCTCTTTTATGATGAATGTGCAGGAGTTAGGCACCATTAAACGTAAGCAATTACCTATTAAATTGGTGTTATTGGATAACCAGCGGCTTGGTATGGTGCGCCAATGGCAAGAGCTGTTTTTTGAGCAACGTTATAGTGAAACCATTTTAACGGACAACCCTGATTTTGTTGCTTTGGCAAAAGCTTTTGATATTCCGGGGCAGCGTATTACAGAAAAAGCACAGGTTGCTGAAGCAATTAAATGTTTATTAACCAGTGATGGCCCTTATTTATTACAGGTATCTATCGATGATGCAGAGAATGTCTGGCCTTTAGTCCCGCCGGGCGCAAGCAATGATGAGATGATGGAGAAATCAAAATGAACCAACACAATATCACAATTGAAGCCCGTTTTTGTCCAGAGATCTTAGAACGTATCTTGAGAGTTATCCGCCACCGTGGTTTTCATATATGCTCAATGAATATGAATATCACAGAAAGTAACTATATTAATTTAGCTCTGACTGTGAGCAGTCAACGACCTGTTGATCTTTTATGTAGCCAGTTAACAAAGTTAGCTGATGTTGCAGGTATTCAGGTCTTACATCAACAACAAAAAGAAAAATTACAATTCATAAGTGCACTTAGTGCCATGTAAGGATAGAAGAATGACAAAGCAAGCTGATTATATTTGGTTTAACGGTGAAATGGTTCCATGGGCTGAGGCAAAAGTACATGTCATGTCTCACGCACTACATTATGGAACGTCTGTATTTGAAGGAGTACGTTGCTACGATTCCCATAAAGGGCCTGTCGTTTTTCGCCATCGTGAGCATATGCAACGATTGCATGATTCTGCCAAAATTTATCGTATGCCTGTCGCGCAAAGTGTTGATGAGTTAATGGAAGCTTGTCGCGAAACATTGCGCAAAAACCAGTTAGTCAGCGCTTATATTCGTCCTTTAGTTTTTATTGGTGATGTCGGAATGGGGGTTAATCCACCAGAAGGTTATAAAACCGATATCATTATTGCTGCATTCCCATGGGGGCATATTTAGGTGAAGAGGCGTTAGATAAAGGGATTGATGCGATGGTCTCTTCTTGGCATCGAGCAGCACCTAATACTATCCCGACGGCGGCCAAAGCAGGAGGTAATTATCTCTCTTCATTGTTAGTGGGCAGTGAAGCTCGTCGCCATGGTTATCAAGAAGGGATTGCATTAGATGTTCATGGTTATCTTTCTGAAGGGGCTGGTGAGAACTTATTTGAAGTAAAAGATGGCGTTATTTTTACTCCTCCATTTACCTCATCTGCGCTACCGGGGATCACTCGCGACGCAATTATTAAATTAGCGAAAGATCTCGGTTATGAAATTCGTGAACAAGTACTGTCTCGAGAATCTCTCTATCTTGCTGATGAAGTGTTTATGTCTGGTACCGCTGCAGAAATTACACCAGTTCGTAGCGTTGATGGTATTCAAGTTGGTATTGGTCGCTGTGGTCCAGTAACAAAAGCTATTCAGAAAGCTTTCTTTGGTTTGTTTACGGGTGAAACCGAAGACAAATACGGCTGGTTAGATCCTGTCAATCCATAATCATAATTAAATACATTTATTGAGCGAGTAGTTCGTTCCCTACTCGCTGTTATTATCGCAGGAGTGTGAAAAATGCCTAAATACCGTTCAGCAACAACGACACATGGTCGCAACATGGCTGGCGCCCGCGCATTATGGCGTGCAACAGGAATGACTGACGCTGATTTTGGTAAACCTATTATCGCAGTTGTAAATTCATTTACTCAATTTGTACCCGGTCATGTGCATTTGCGGGATTTAGGAAAACTGGTTGCAGAGCAAATTGAAGCTGCGGGTGGTGTGGCTAAAGAATTTAATACTATTGCGGTGGATGACGGTATCGCGATGGGACATGGTGGCATGCTTTATTCGTTACCTTCCCGTGAGTTAATTGCTGATTCTGTGGAATATATGGTCAATGCACATTGTGCAGATGCCATGGTATGTATTTCTAACTGCGACAAAATCACACCGGGTATGCTGATGGCGTCTTTACGCTTAAATATCCCAGTCATTTTTGTTTCTGGTGGACCGATGGAAGCGGGTAAAACCAAGCTTTCTGATCAATTGATCAAGTTAGATCTGGTTGATGCGATGATCCAAGGGGCTAATCCTAATGTCAGTGATGCTGATAGTGAACAAATTGAGCGTTCTGCTTGCCCTACATGTGGATCATGCTCTGGTATGTTTACGGCAAACTCAATGAATTGTTTGACTGAAGCGTTAGGATTATCGCAACCGGGTAATGGTTCATTATTAGCAACCCATGCTGATCGTAAAACATTATTTATTAATGCGGGTAAGCGTATTGTTGAATTAACTAAACGTTATTACGAACAAGATGATCTATCTGCATTACCACGTAATATCGCTAAAAAAGAAGCATTTGAAAATGCGATGATCTTAGATATCGCCATGGGGGGATCAACAAATACCGTTTTACATCTATTAGCTGCCGCGCAAGAAGGTGATGTTGATTTTAAGATGGAAGATATCGACAGACTTTCTCGCCAAGTTCCTCATTTATGTAAGGTGGCACCAAGTACCCAAAAATATCATATGGAAGATGTGCACCGAGCAGGTGGGGTGATGGGGATTTTAGGTGAATTAGACAGAGCAGGATTACTTAATCGTAATGTTAATAATATTTTAGGCTTAAGTTTGCCTGAAACATTAGCACAATATGATGTGATGCTAAGCCAAGATGAGCAAGTGAAATCAATGTACCAAGCCGGTCCCGCAGGTATTCGTACCACAAAAGCTTTTTCACAAGATTGCCGTTGGCCGACTTTAGATACCGATCGTGAACAGGGGTGTATCCGAAGTAAAGCGCATGCTTATAGCCAAGATGGTGGTTTGGCCGTGTTATCAGGTAATTTAGCGCAAGATGGTTGCATTGTTAAAACCGCGGGTGTGGATGAAGATAATTTAGTGTTTAGTGGCCCTGCTAAAGTATACGAAAGCCAAGATGATGCGGTAGAGGCAATTTTAGGTGGCAAGGTCGTTGCGGGTGATGTGGTCATTATCCGTTATGAAGGCCCGAAAGGGGGGCCCGGTATGCAAGAAATGCTCTATCCAACCTCATATTTAAAATCAATGGGATTAGGCAAAGCGTGCGCATTAATCACGGATGGACGTTTTTCTGGTGGAACCTCGGGGTTATCTATCGGACACGTTTCACCGGAAGCGGCAAATGGTGGGATCATTGGTTTAGTGGAAGAAGGGGATATTGTTGATATCAATATTCCAAATCGCGAAATTAACTTACGGGTAGATGAGAAAACACTAGCAGCCCGTCGTGAAGCACAACTTGCTCGTGGAGATAAAGCGTGGACACCTAAAGATAGGCAGCGCCAAGTCTCTTTTGCTTTACGTGCCTACGCGTCTTTAGCAACCAGTGCAGACAAAGGTGCTGTACGTGACAAATCTAAACTAGGGGGCTAACTCATGGCAGCCTTTAGACCTTTAGCTTCAGCACCCAGTAGTGCTGAATATTTAAAAGCCGCATTAAGTGCGCCTGTTTATGAAGCTGCTGTCGTGACACCTTTGCAAGAGATGGCAAAAATTTCTCAGCGTTTAGAAAATACCATTTTAGTTAAACGAGAAGACCGACAACCGGTGCATAGCTTTAAACTGCGTGGCGCTTATAACATGATTGCAGGGTTAACGCCGGAGCAAAAGGCAAAAGGGGTGGTTACTGCATCAGCGGGAAATCATGCCCAAGGGGTGGCATTATCAGCTAATCGAATGGGCGTAAAAGCATTAATTGTGATGCCTATTGCAACGGCGGATATCAAAGTGGATGCCGTACGCCAGTTTGGTGGTGAAGCATTGTTGTATGGGGCTAACTTTGATGAAGCAAAAGCAAAAGCCATCGCTTTGGCAAAAGAGATGGGATATACCTTTGTGCCTCCTTTTGATCATCCCGCCGTGATTGCAGGGCAAGCAACATTAGCAATGGAGCTGTTACAACAGGACGTCCATCTTGATCGTATTTTTGTACCTGTTGGCGGTGGCGGTTTAATTGCTGGGGTTGCTGTATTAATTAAACAACTGATGCCTGAAATAAAGATCATTGGTGTTGAGGCGGAAGATGCTGCTTGTTTAAAAGCAGCGTTAGAAGCAGGACATCCTGTTGAATTACCTCGCGTTGGATTATTTGCCGAAGGTGTCGCTGTCAAACGTATTGGCGATGAAACCTTCCGTTTATGCCAAAAGTATGTTGATGATGTGATAACCGTTGATAGTGATGCAATTTGTGCCGCTGTAAAAGATCTGTTTGAGGACGTACGCGCTATTGCAGAGCCTTCTGGTGCTTTAGCATTAGCAGGGCTAAAAAAATATGTTGAGGAGCATCAGATCAAAGGGGAACGTTTAGCCCACGTACTGTCTGGCGCTAATGTCAATTTCCATGGCTTACGTTATGTTTCGGAACGTTGTGAACTAGGTGAAAAACGAGAAGCGCTATTTGCCGTTACAATTCCCGAACAAAAGGGCAGTTTTTTGCGTTTTTGCCAAATTTTAGGACAACGTGTTGTTACTGAATTTAACTATCGTTATAGCGATGCCGATCCAGAAAATGCACGTATTTTTGTCGGTGTGCGTTTAAGCCAAGGGCTACAAGAGCGTAAGGAAATCGTGCAACAGCTAACGGAGGCGGGTTGTCAAGTCTCCGATCTCTCCGATGATGAGATGGCAAAATTGCATGTGCGTTATATGGTCGGTGGTCGCCCTAATCAGCCATTAAAAGAGCGTCTGTTTAGCTTTGAGTTTCCAGAAGCACCGGGTGCATTAATGAAGTTTCTTAAAACATTAGGGACTTACTGGAATATTACGCTATTTCATTACCGAAGCCATGGTACTGATTATGGCCGTGTGCTGGTGGCGTTTGAGTTACCTGAAACGGAAGGGCGTTTTGAACGACATTTAGATGCGTTAGGTTATGAATATCATGATGAGACAGGAAATCCGTCTTTTCAGTTATTTCTTTCACCACAAACAGCCAGCTTAGTGGTGGAGTAGGCGCCAAAACGCACTGATCACAGGCTCTTGAAGGCGTTTGTGTAAACCACAAACGCCAAGTTCAAAGGGTTCTACCAGTGATATATTATCGAGCAAAGAGATGCGGTTTCGTACCGGCTCAGGGCAGTTATCGACGACAACTTGCGGAATAAGTGCGATACCACAACCAAGAGCAACCATTGAAACAATCGCTTCATGCCCTGAAACAGTGGCATAAATAAGAGGATTTTGAATTCGATGGCGTTTAAACCATAAAGCAATGCGCTGTCGTGATGGGCCGTGTTCAGGAATGATAAAGGGAATATTGAGCCAATCCGGTTTTTCTTGTGTAGCAAGGTGTCGAACATTACCCGGTAGAGCAGGGGCAATAAGAACTAAGGGGATCTCGCCTATTTTCTCAAAGCAGATATTTTCAGGCAACTTCTCTGGTTTTCCTGCAATACCTAAATCGGCTTCATCTGAGATAACTTTATCCACAGCATCTGCGGCATCACCGGTAGTCAATTTTATCTCGACTAAGGGATTTTCCGCACGAAAACGGTCAAGGATCGGCGGAAGGTGACTATAAGCTGCAGTGACTGAACAAAATAGACGTAGCTCTCCAGACAAGCTGGGACTGTTCTGGTTTAGCGTATGTTTGAGTTGCTTATATTGCAATAAGGTGTGTTGAGCATAACGTTTAAGTTGCTCCCCTGCATCAGTCAGTGTGACTTGGCGGTTATCACGCAAAAAAAGTGGATGCCCTAGTTGTTCTTCAAGACGCTGGATCTGACGTGAAAGCGTGGATGGACTGACATGCATGGCTTGCGCAGTCTTGGTGAAATGGCAACTTTCAGCAAGATGTAAGAAGAGTTTGAGATCGCGAATATCCATGGTCAGCCGCCTAGGTAAATAGTAAAAATAACGTTGCATTTATTGCAACATCATCTTGTAAATATATCAATTTAAGCAATGGCTTTCATCCCCTATAGTAAAGTCATGCAATACCTCACCGAGAGTGGGGATAACAATAGCAAACATATACACAACGATTTGGGAGTCGCTCATGGCCAATTATTTTAATACATTGAATCTGCGTCAGCAGTTGTCGCAACTGGGTAAATGTCGCTTTATGTCTCGTGACGAATTTGCCGATGAGGCTAATTATCTAAAAGGTAAAAAAGTCGTTATTGTTGGCTGTGGTGCACAAGGTTTAAACCAAGGTTTAAATATGCGTGATTCAGGACTGGATATCGCCTACGCATTACGCCAAGAGGCTATTGATGAAAAGCGTGCTTCATGGCGTCGTGCCACTGAAAATGGTTTTGAAGTAGGAACCTATGAAGCATTGATCCCGCAAGCCGATTTAGTGGTTAACTTAACGCCGGATAAACAGCACTCCGCCGTTGTTCAAGCCGTTCAACCACTGATGAAGTCAGGCGCCGCTTTGGGGTATTCTCATGGGTTTAATATCGTTGAAGTGGGTGAAAAAATTCGTGACGATATTACCGTTGTGATGGTTGCGCCAAAATGTCCAGGTACTGAGGTGCGCGAAGAGTATAAGCGTGGTTTTGGTGTACCTACCCTAATTGCTGTTCACCCAGAAAATGATGCTAAAGGTGAAGGTATGGCCATTGCGAAAGCATGGGCGGCAGCCACAGGTGGACATCGTGCGGGAGTGTTGGAATCATCTTTTGTTGCGGAAGTAAAATCAGACCTGATGGGCGAGCAAACTATCCTGTGTGGTATGTTACAAGCCGGCTCTCTGCTGTGTTATGACAAAATGGTTGCTGAAGGTGTTGAACCGGGCTATGCAGGTAAGCTTATCCAGTTTGGTTGGGAAACGATTACAGAAGCTCTGAAACAAGGTGGTATTACCTTGATGATGGATAGATTATCTAATCCTGCCAAAATGCGTGCTTATGCTTTATCAGAGCAATTAAAAGAGATTATGGCACCACTGTTTGCTAAACATATGGATGATATTATTTCAGGTAAATTCTCTGAAACCATGATGGCAGATTGGGCAAATGATGATAAAAACTTGCTGACATGGCGTGAAGAAACGGGTGCAAGCGCATTTGAAAATTATCCTGAATATGAAGGTAAAATCAGCGAGCAAGAGTATTTTGATCATGGCGTATTGATGGTTGCGATGGTTAAAGCGGGTGTTGAGCTGGCGTTTGATACGATGATTGAAGCTGGCATTATCGCTGAGTCTGCCTATTATGAGTCACTGCATGAATTGCCATTAATCGCGAATACGATTGCGCGTAAACGTCTGTATGAAATGAATGTGGTTATTTCAGATACCGCGGAGTACGGTAACTATCTGTTCTCTTTTGCCGCCGTGCCGATGTTAAAAGAGTTTATGACGAGGTTGCAAAGTGGCGATTTAGCGAAGCATGTTCCAGATAGTGGGACAGATAATGCTCAATTGCGTGATATCAATGAAGCCATTCGTCAGCACCCTATTGAGATTGTCGGTAAGAAATTAAGAGGGTATATGACGGATATGAAAAAGATTGCTGTTGCTAACTAATTTTTCGTCGCTCTTTACGCGATAAGTGCGTTGGCTGCACTCGGTTACCCAAGTCACATACTAATGTATGCTCCTTGGGATAACCTCCTTTGCCGCCTTCTTCTCACGCAAATAGCTTAGAAAAATAAGTACTAATATATTTTAAAAGATAAAACAGAATATAAGTTTATTATCTTGAAATAGATAGCTTAGAAAAATAAGTGCTAAATATATTTTAAAAAGATAAAACCACATATCTATCAATTTGATATGTGGTTTTTATTTAAATAAATCAGAATGTGAGCCAGTTCTGTCAAAATGAACAGTATCATTGTCTATTTTATAAATAAGTAGCCAATCAGGTTCGATATGAAGATCTCGACGAGGCTTCCAGTTTCCTGTTAATGGATGATCTTTCAATTGAGCAGGTAGTCGTTTTCCTTGCACTAATAGTAATATAATCTCTTTTAGTTTATTAATATCCTTTCCTCGCTTTTCTGCGAGTTTTAAGTCTTTTTTAAATTGTCCTGAATAACTCACTTTTCGCATTTAGATATCCAATTTTTTGAATAAATCATGGGCATCTTCAGCATAAAAAACATCATCACCTTTATCTGTTTTTGCAAAAGTGTTTAATGTTTTTTCATTTGGTTGTGTTTGATTACTTTCCACATAAACTCGAATGAGATCTCTTAAGATTTGAGAGGCTGGTCTGTGTTTATTTCGAGCTATTGCAACAAAAGCCTCTTTGAGCTCTATATCAACTTTAGTGGCTATTAATTCGCTTTTTATACTCATAATATACACCTCCATATTTGTTTGAATATTATACAAAGTAAAACTTTATTAAACAAGGTTAAACTTCCTTTAACTAGAGAAATAAAGCTCAAAAAACTGAACCATTTTCCTATGCGCTTTCTGCTACAATGACTCCCCGTGATATTCTTGGTTAATGAAGTTTGGAAAAAGTATGCGATTAAATCCCGGTCAGCAAAAAGCAGTTGAATATGTGTCAGGTCCTTGTCTGGTCTTGGCGGGAGCCGGCTCGGGTAAAACACGAGTGATAACCAATAAAATTGCTTACCTTATTCGTCAATGCCGTTATTCTGCTAAGCAGATTGCTGCGGTGACTTTTACCAATAAAGCGGCGCGTGAAATGAAAGAGCGTGTTGCTCAAACATTGGGAAAACAAGAGGCGAAAGGATTAATGATCTCGACCTTCCATACATTAGGATTGGAGATTATTAAGCGAGAATACAAAGCATTAGGCATAAAATCCAACTTTTCTTTGTTTGATGATCAAGACCAATCCGCATTATTAAAAGAATTAACGGTAGATTTATTAGAAGAAGATAAAGATTTGCTATCACAGTTAAAGAGTCAAATCTCTAACTGGAAAAATGACATGCTCACACCTGAGCAAGTGATTGGTAGAGCACAATCGCAGCAAGATCATACTTTTGCCGAGTGCTTTCGACGTTATGAGCAACATTTACTAAGCTGTAATGTATTGGATTTTGATGACTTAATCAGTAAGCCTACCTTGCTATTACGTACTAATGAAGAAGTCAGGGCGCGCTGGCAACAGCGTATTCGTTATCTGCTGGTGGATGAATATCAAGATACCAATACAAGCCAATATGAGTTGGTGAAATGGTTAGTGGGTGAAAGAGCCCGTTTCACTGTGGTGGGGGATGATGATCAGTCTATTTATTCATGGCGTGGTGCGCGTCCCCAAAATCTGGTGTTATTGCAAAAAGATTTCCCACAGCTAAATGTGATCAAACTGGAACAAAATTATCGGTCATCAGGGCGTATTTTAAAATCAGCTAATATTTTAATTGAAAATAATCCCCATGTATTTGAAAAACGGCTGTTTTCAGAATTAGGTTATGGGGATGAGCTACGAGTATTAACCGCTAATAATGAAGAGCATGAAGCTGAACGTGTAGCGGGGGAACTGATTGCCCATCATTTTATTAATAAAACTAATTATAAAGATTACGCAATACTCTATCGAGGTAATCACCAGTCGCGTATTTTTGAAAAGTATTTGATGCAAAATCGCATTCCTTATCGCATTTCGGGTGAAACCTCGTTTTTTTCCCGTGAAGAGATCAAGGATATTTTGGCTTACTTAAGAGTGATCACTAATCCGGATGATGATGCTGCATTCTTACGTATCGTCAATAAGCCTCGTCGTGAAATAGGCCCGATGACTATCCAAAAGTTGGGGGAGTGGGCTAAAGTCCGTGATAAAAGCTTATTTAATGCCTGTTTTGACTTGGGATTAAGCCAAACGTTAACAGGACGAGGTTTAAGTGCATTACAGGCTTTTTCACAGTGGATGGCGCGAATTGTACAACAATCAGAGCGTGAGCCTTTGCTTGCTGTACGTGATTTGCTTCATGAAATGGATTATGAAAGTTGGTTATATGAAACCTCTAGTAGCGCGAAAGCGGCTGAAATGAGAATGAAAAATATTAACCAGCTTTTTTCTTGGATGAGTGAAATGCTTGAGGGGGATGAGTTACATGAACCCATGACGCTCTCTCAAGTGGTCAACCGTTTTACTCTGCGCGATATGATGGAGCGTGGCGAAACCGATGAAGAGTTAGATCAAGTGCAATTAATGACGCTTCACGCCTCAAAAGGACTGGAATTTCCACATGTTTTTCTGGTTGGCATGGAAGAGGGGATCTTGCCTCATCAAAGTAGTATCGATGAAGATAACGTTGAAGAAGAGCGGCGTTTAGCTTATGTCGGTATTACTCGAGCACAAAAGACATTAACTTTCACATTATGTAAAGAGCGGCGTCAATACGGTGAATTAATTCGTCCAGAGCCCAGTCGTTTTCTATATGAATTGCCTCAAGACGATCTCCATTGGGATACCAATAAAAAGAAAGTGTTAAGTGCTCAAGAAAAGCAAGAAAAAGGGCAAAAAGGGGTCGCTGGGCTTAAAGCGATGTTGGCGAGACATAAACCTTAGCTGTCTGTCAGTAAAAAATAAAATCCCTTACTTGCATGATAAGTAAGGGATTATTTTGAATCTGGTTAGACGTTTTAACCTATGCGTGAGTTATTTTGCTCTTCAAGCATTAATGGCCAATGAACGTAGCTTTGTAACTGTATCTCTTCATGAAGATTTTCCGCACGTAAAGGATGTTCAGCAATCCATTGATGTGGCAAGGTAATGATTAATTTTTCATCTTCAGTACGTAAACGCAGTGCAGGTAAAGTATCATCACGACGACGACTGGCAAAAATAATTGCTAGGCGAAGTAAACGTACCAAGCGGTATGCTTGATTTATCGGTAGCGCATTTTGCTGATTCAAAGGTGCGAGATCGATAATCCCCTTCTGATTTCTTAAAAATGAGGCGATTAAACGCCGTTGCGCGGGTGTATAACCAGGTAAATCAAGGTGAGAAACTAAATAACTGGCATGTGAAGGCGCTTGGCGAAAATCAACACTTAAGCCGATTTCATGTAAGGCACAAGCGCTGGAAAGTAGCTCTCGACAGCGATTATCTAATTGCCAACTTTTACTGACTTGAATGAAAAAATGCTCTGCTAATTGTTGAACACGATGGGCTTGCTCAATATCAATTTGGAAACGGCGCTGAATATTACGCAAAGTACGTTGACGAATATCTTGCTCAATAGGTAAATGCAACATACCGTAGACTAAGCCTTCACGTAGTGCACCACCGGCTAAGATCATATTTTCAATATGCAGAGTTTCAAAAATAGCGATCAGAATGGCTAATCCACTAGGGAAAACAAGCGCTCTTTCGAAAGTAAGGCCTTCGATTTCTAACTCTTCAAGCTTGCCACACTCAATGGCTTTTTGTTTCAGTCGCTCTAATTTAGGTAAGGTAATTAATTCATCCATTCCTTGAGCAATCATGATCTCTTGTAATGCTTGAACGGTGCCCGATGCCCCCACACAAACCTGCCAACCTTGTTGGATAAGTTTTTCTGCCACAGGTGCAAGGATAGCTTTTGCTGCCTGTTGTGCTTGAGCAAAGTTTTCTTCTGTTAATGAGCGATCGCTAAAATAGCGCTCTAGCCATGTTACACAACCCATGCTCAAACTCATTAGCTGTGTCGTTTTAGCCCCCGTACCGGTGACTAATTCTGTGCTACCGCCACCAATATCTACCACCAAGCGCTGTTCTGCACCACCCGTTGTATGGGCAACACCACGATAGATAAGGCGTGCTTCTTCCTCACCACTGATAACATGAACCGTATTGCCTAATATTTCAGACGCTTTAGCGACGAAAATATCTGCATTTTTAGCAATACGTAAGGTCGCAGTTGCAACGACTCGGATTTGTTCTGCGGGAATATCTCTGAGATATTCAGAAAACAGTCGCAAGCATTGCCAACCACGCTCCATAGCCTGCTCTGACAGCTCGTTTTCTTTATTTAGGCCAGCAGCAAGTCTGACTTTACGTTTAACGCGAGATAATACTTGGATAGATCCCGCGATCTCACGAACGACTAACATATGAAAGCTGTTAGAGCCTAAATCGATAGCAGCATAAAGTGATGAGGATTTCAGCATAATTTATGAGTGACTCGGGTGTTTATTACGGTTATTACGTTGAGTATTATTTCCTCTACGAGGTGCCGAATTATTACGACGAGGCTGACCTTGACGAGGACGATGACGACGTTTTGGCTCAGGTAAATCAGTTAATAATGCATCACTGTTATATTTACTAACAGGAATAGCATGTTGAATATAGGTCTCAATCGCCGGTAAATTCAACGCGTATTCTTCACAGGCTAAGCTAATTGAGTTACCACTTTTACCCGCACGTCCAGTTCTACCTATACGGTGTACATAATCTTCACAGTCATCAGGTAAATCATAGTTAAAGACATGTGTTACAGAAGGTATATGAAGACCACGAGCTGCAACATCGGTTGCCACAAGAATATCAATATTACCTTGGGTAAAATCTTCTAGGATACGCAGACGTTTTTTCTGTGGCACGTCACCTGTTAATAGACCTACGCGGTGTCCATCTGCGGCAAGATGCGCCCAAATATCATCACAACGATGTTTGGTGTTAGCAAAAATAATACAGCGCTCTGGCCACTCTTCTTCAATTAAGGTTTGCAGAAGACGCATTTTTTCTTCATTAGAAGGATAGAACAGCTCTTCTTTTATGCTAAACCCAGTTTTTTGTTCAGGTTCAACTTCTACATATTCAGGGTTATTCATCTGCTCGAAAGCTAACTCTCTGACACGATATGAGAGTGTGGCGGAAAAGAGCATATTCATACGCTCTGCGGCATTTGGCATGCGACGGAATAACCAGTGAATATCTTTAATAAAGCCCAGATCGTACATTCTGTCTGCTTCATCAAGTACGACAACTTGAATAGCGTTAAGATTAATGTGACCTTGTTTTACATAGTCAATTAAACGGCCCGTGGTACCGATAACGATATCTACACCGTTATTTAATACTTTAAGTTGTTCGTCATAGCCATCTCCACCATAGGCTAGACCCATTTTAACACCAGTGCTTTGTGCTAAAGGTTGTGCATCTGTATAAATTTGCACAGCTAATTCGCGCGTTGGCGCCATAATCAGTGCACGAGGTTGATTCTTTTCATGCCCTTCTTTTGCAGGGTGAGTTAAAAGATAATGAAACGTCGAGGTTAAAAACGCCAACGTTTTTCCTGTTCCTGTTTGGGCTTGCCCAGCAATGTCATGACCTTTCACAGTGATAGGTAACGTCAATGCCTGAATTTGTGTACAATTAGAGAACCCTTTTTTCTCAAGGGCTTCTATCACTTTTGGATGCAAGGCGAAGTCGGAAAACTTCTTTTCTGTCAAATATGTTTTGCTCATAATGTAATAGAATATCAGTTATAGGTTGCATTACAAAAGGATATCCGCTGAAATGCTGATAGTCTTTTGTTATTTAATGTTACACTGGTACGGTCAATATTATTCTTTGGAGTAGAACAATGAGCGATAAAATCCTTCACTTATCTGACAACACATTCGATGTTGATGTATTACAAGCAACCGGCCCCGTGCTCGTTGATTTCTGGGCTGAATGGTGCGGCCCATGTAAAATGATTGCTCCTATTCTAGATGAAGTTGCAACAGAATACGCGGGTAAATTAACAGTTGCGAAGCTAAATATCGATGAAAACCCTGCGACAGCACCAAAATACGGTATTCGTGGTATCCCTACACTGATTTTATTCAAAAATGGTGCAGTTGCTGCGACTAAAGTTGGTGCATTGTCAAAAACTCAATTAAAAGAGTTCTTAGACGAAAACATCTAATTTGATTTAAAGCACCAAAATAACGAAGGACGTTTAGATCTTGTTGGTATTTCTGTTACTGACCGCTAGACGTCCGCTTCGAAGCATGATAAGTTAGCGCCACTTACTTACATAATATAGCGGATTTTATTGGTCATATGATATGACATGGTTAATAAGTCTGAGATATTAAATATCAGGTTCAGATTGTTAGAGCTTTGATATAAACTATTTGAATATTGTATTTGAATAAACTATAAGTAATCTGAATTCATCTAACCAGTCCGGTTGTCTTAGAATAATCTATAGTATTCAAGGAATATAATTTTTCTATATATGTTCCTAACCCATAACTGAAAGTACAATCATCTTGTTACGGCAATGGATGTCACTTTCTGGGGACAGTGTTGTGACTGGTCTATATAGCATTAACATGCTTTCTAACATTATCACGATGTTTATACTGATGTTATAAAGTAGTAATCTGTAATTTTACACATGACGAAACTGACAGCGATTCGCTGTTATACTATTCACGTTCATAGTTCGAGAGTTACCCCGAGTTATTAAGAACCCACCATTATGAATCTTACCGAATTAAAAAATACGCCGGTATCAGAACTGATAGCACTTGGCGAAAATATGGGGCTAGAGAACCTAGCTCGAATGAGAAAACAAGACATCATTTTCTCTATCTTGAAGCAACATGCCAAAAGTGGAGAAGATATTTTCGGTGATGGAGTGCTGGAAATACTACAGGATGGCTTTGGCTTCCTACGTTCCTCAGACAGTTCCTACCTTGCTGGCCCAGATGATATCTATGTTTCTCCAAGTCAAATCCGTCGTTTTAACCTTCGCACTGGTGATACCATAGCAGGGAAAATTCGCCCACCTAAAGAAGGTGAACGCTATTTTGCCCTCCTTAAAGTGAATGAAGTTAACTTTGACAAACCAGAAAACGCCCGCAGTAAAATCCTCTTTGAAAACTTAACACCATTACATGCTAATAACCGCTTACGTATGGAACGTGGTAATGGTTCTACCGAAGATTTAACTGCCCGTGTACTCGACTTGGCTGCACCTATTGGTCGTGGACAACGTGGTTTAATCGTTGCCCCACCAAAAGCGGGTAAAACAATGTTGCTACAAAATATTGCGGCCAACATTGCTCATAACTATCCTGATTGCGTATTAATGGTACTTCTTATTGATGAACGCCCTGAAGAAGTCACAGAGATGCAACGTTTAGTTAAAGGTGAAGTTATTGCCTCTACCTTTGATGAGCCAGCATCTCGTCATGTGCAAGTAGCGGAAATGGTTATTGAGAAAGCCAAGCGTTTAGTAGAACATAAAAAAGACGTTATCATTTTATTAGACTCTATTACTCGTTTAGCCCGTGCTTATAACACCGTAGTACCTTCTTCAGGAAAAGTATTAACCGGTGGTGTGGATGCGAACGCGCTACATCGTCCAAAACGTTTCTTCGGGGCTGCTCGTAATGTAGAAGAAGGTGGTAGTTTAACCATTATTGCGACTGCATTGGTTGATACTGGCTCTAAGATGGATGAAGTTATCTACGAAGAGTTTAAAGGTACAGGTAATATGGAATTACACCTGTCGCGTAAGATTGCAGAAAAACGAGTATTCCCAGCAATTGATTACAACCGTTCAGGAACACGTAAAGAAGAATTACTGACATCGCAAGATGAGTTACAAAAAATGTGGATCCTGCGTAAAATTATCCATCCAATGGGTGAGATTGATGCAATGGAATTCCTCATTAATAAATTAGCGATGACAAAAACAAATGAAGAATTCTTCGACTTTATGAAACGCTCATAAAGTGTTATTACAAAATTGAGAGAGACAACAAAAAAAGAAAAAATTGTGTTGATGATAGAAAAATAAGTGATATCACACCAATTTAGAGGTTGTTAAACTCATTTACTTTGTGTAATTAACGATATGATAAAAACGCCACAAGTCAGTGGCGTTTTTTTTACATTGGACTTAGGTCTTTTATTATCATCGCAAAATGATAATTTGGTATGTATATTGCATATTTATAGTTTTAATAAAAATAGCGATAACATCAATAAAAATAGTTAAGGAAAATTTATTATTGATAAAGGGTGGTGGGTTACTGAGTAAACTCGTCGTGGTACAAGCTGGAGAAAGAATAAAAAAACACATGGATGGGTAAATAACCAGCTATATTTATTATAGAGAACAGTACTGTGGATATACTAAAAATGAGCACAAATGTTTTTTACGTGTTCCTATTTTCTTTCGCTTTCCTATTTGTAGCTCGTAAGGTGGCAAAGAAGATTGGACTCGTAGATAAACCTAACTATCGTAAACGACATCATGGGTTGATCCCCCTTGTAGGTGGGATTTCAGTCTATTTTGGTATTGTTTTCGCTTTTTATGTTTCAGATATCTACATTCCTCACAAAGAGCTGTATTTGATTTGTGCGGGGATACTTGTTTTTATCGGTGCGCTTGATGATCGTTATGATATCAGTGTCAAAATCAGGGCAACTATCCAAGCGTTAGTGGGTATTGCTATGATGGTATTCGGTGGTTTAAAACTTGAATCACTTGGTCATGCTTTTGGGCCTTGGGATATGCATTTAGGGCCTTTTGGTTATATCGTCACGCTATTTGCTGTTTGGGCTGCAATCAATGCCTTTAATATGGTGGATGGTATTGATGGTTTATTAGGCGGTCTTTCTTGCGTTTCGTTTGGTGCGCTGGGTATTTTACTTTACCAAAGTGGAAGCTCTGCACTTGCGTTTTGGTGCTTCTCATTTATTGCCGCGATTTTACCTTATATCATGTTAAACCTTGGTGTTTGTGGTAAAAAATTTAAAGTCTTTATGGGCGATGCGGGAAGTACGCTAATAGGCTTTACTATTATTTGGCTATTAATTTCCTCTACTCAAGTTGATCCTCATCCAATCAATGCGGTTACTGCATTATGGATCATTGCTATTCCTCTTATGGATATGGTGGCAATTATGTACCGCCGTTTACGTAAAGGAATGAGTCCTTTTTCACCAGACCGTCAACATATCCACCATTTAATTATGCGAGCAGGTTTTACCCCTCGCCAAGCTTTTGTTTTGATCACGCTTGCAGCCGCGGTGTTGGCCGCTATTGGTATTATTGGTGAAAACTTATCTTTTGTACCAGAATGGGTAATGTTGGCATTGTTTTTGCTTGCTTTTGTTATGTACGGTTATTGCATTAAACGCGCGTGGCGAGTCGCTCGTTTTATTAAACGATATAAACGTCGCCTACGTAAAGCGACACAACTTAAGCATTAAATAAGCAGAGGTCTTTTAACGTGATGAACTCGGAAAATAACGTCTCCCGACAGGGGTTTTCACCCGATAATGAACTCGATATTCGAGGTCTTTGTTGTGCACTATGGTCAGGAAAACGCTGGATAATAGGGTTCGCGCTGCTTTTTGCGCTGATTGCATTAGGGGCATCTTACTTGATGCAACCTAAATGGAGCGCTATTGCGATGACAGAGAGACCTACTGTGAATAATTTAGGTAGTTATTATTCTCAGTCTCAGTTCTTACGTAATCTTGATACGCAAATTAATCCGTCTGTGACTGTTTCTCAGTTAAGTATCCCTGATGAAGCTTATCAAGAGTTTGTAACACAGATTTCAGCTTTTGATACGCGACGTGAGTTTTGGTTGCAAACGGATTATTACAAACAACGTAAAGAAAACGATGCGCAAGCAGACGCGGCATTATTAGATGAGCTCATCAATAATATTCAATTTACACCGGCTGATGAGAAGAAATTGGTTAATGATCAATTGAAACTCATTGCTGAAACGGCCAACGATTCGAGTCAACTGCTCAATGAATATATTGCTTTTGCGAATAAACGTGCCGCAGAGCATCTAAATGAAGAAGTGATTGCCGCATGGGCAACTCGAACACAATCGATGAAAGCCTTAGTGAAACGCCAAGAAATGGCTGCTCAAGCTGCTTATCAACGACAAATTAATTTACTCAAACAATCGATTAAAGTTGCTGAGAAACAAGGTATTTCTCAAAAACAGACCTCGATTGCGATAGATGAATTACCGGATTCGAAGCTGTTTCTACTCGGCGTGCCTTTATTGCAATCACAGTTAGAAACATTAATGGCAACAGGACCAGATTTTGATAGTGATTATGATCAAAATACGGCAATGTTATCCACCCTCGCGGTAGGTGCTAAATTACAAGATAACTTCCAAACTTACCGTTTCTTGCGTACACCTGAAGATCCTGTGAAACGAGATAGTCCTCGCCGTGCCTTTATGATGGTGCTTTGGGGTGCTATTGGTGTTTTAGTGGGCGCGGGTGTGGCATTAGTCAGACGTAGTTCATTAAAAAAATAATCATTATTACCTTTTTATCATTTTAATAATAACGAGACATCAGGTGTATTTTCACCTGATGCCCCTGAGAATAAGGGCATATTGCTTTCCCAAAAATAAGCAATATAACAAAGAAAAAAGAGAGCCACTGTGAAAGTGTTGACTGTTTTTGGCACACGCCCTGAAGCGATCAAAATGGCACCTTTAGTGCACGCTTTAGCAAATGATGATTCGTTTGAGGCGAAAGTTTGTGTTACGGCCCAACATCGAGAAATGCTTGATCAGGTATTAAATCTTTTCGAGATCAAACCAGATTATGATCTCAACATTATGAAACCAGGACAAGATTTAACAGATATAACCTGTCGCATTTTAGAAGGTTTAAAACCTGTTCTAGCGTCATTTCAACCTGATGTTGTGTTAGTACATGGTGATACAACCACCACCATGGCGGCAAGCCTTGCTGCTTTTTATCAACAAATCCCCGTCGGTCATGTTGAAGCGGGATTACGTACCGGTAATCTCTATTCTCCTTGGCCAGAAGAAGCGAATCGGACAATTGCCGGCCATTTGGCGATGTACCATTTTGCTCCCACTGAAACTGCAAAGTTAAATCTGGTGCGAGAAGCGGTTGCGGATAAAAATATTTTTGTTACCGGCAATACCGTTATTGATGCGCTATTTTGGGTTAGCGAGCGAGTGATGGGAAATCAAACCCTGCTCGATGAACTTGCTGTGCAATATCCCTTTATTCAGCCAGAAAGAAAGATGATCTTAGTTACGGGACATCGCAGAGAAAGCTTTGGGGGTGGTTTTGAGCGCATTTGCCAAGCATTAGCAGAGATTGCATTGGCTCACCCCGATGTTGAAGTTGTCTATCCTGTTCACTTGAATCCTAATGTAAGTGAACCCGTAAAGCGTATTCTGCATGGAATTAATAATATTAAATTAATTCAACCGCAAGATTACCTGCCTTTTGTTTATTTAATGAACCACGCTTACCTTATTTTAACTGATTCAGGTGGTATTCAAGAAGAGGCGCCTTCATTAGGTAAACCTGTTCTTGTTATGCGCGATACAACAGAGCGCCCTGAAGCAGTTGAAGCCGGTTCTGTGCGTTTAGTGGGTACAGATACTAAACGTATTGTTAGCGAAGTAACCTCTTTATTGACAGACGAAAACGCATATCACCAAATGAGTAAAGCAACAAATCCTTATGGTGATGGTCATGCCTGCCAACGTATTCTTGAAGCATTGAAAAATAATCAGGTGACATTATGAGTTTTGAAACTATTTCTGTTATCGGCCTCGGCTACATTGGATTACCAACAGCGGCAGCTTTTGCCTCTCGTAAAAAAAGTGTTATTGGTGTGGATGTTAACCAACACGCTGTTGATACCATTAATAAAGGTCAAATTCACATCGTTGAACCTGATCTGGATAAAGTGGTAAAACAAGCCGTTGAAGAAGGGCATTTAAAAGCCTATACCACACCACAACCCGCAGACGCTTACCTTATTGCAGTTCCAACCCCCTTTAAAGGCGAACATGAACCTGATCTGGCTTATGTTGAAGCCGCTGCGCGTTCAATAGCACCTGTACTTAAGAAAGGTGATTTGATTATTTTAGAATCAACCTCACCCGTTGGAACAACAGAACAAATGTCACAGTGGCTTGCGCAGGCTCGTGAGGATTTAACTTTCCCACATCAACAAGGTGAAAATGCCGATATTGATATCGCTTATTGCCCTGAGCGTGTATTACCAGGACAAGTGATGGTTGAACTTATCCGCAATGATCGTGTTGTGGGGGGCATGAACCGTAAATCATCAGAGCGTGCCAGCGAGTTATACAAGATTTTTCTTGAAGGTGAATGTGTTATCACTAATGCCCGTACTGCAGAGATGTGTAAGCTAACAGAAAATAGCTTCCGTGACGTGAATATTGCATTTGCTAATGAGTTATCCCTGATTTGTGCCGACCAAGATATTAATGTGTGGGAGCTAATTAGTTTGGCTAATCGTCATCCTCGCGTGAATATTTTACAGCCGGGTCCTGGTGTCGGTGGACACTGTATTGCCGTTGATCCTTGGTTTATCGTGTCTCAAAATCCTAAGCAATCACGCTTAATTCATACTGCCCGTTTGGTCAATGATGGCAAACCTGTATGGGTTATCGATCAAGTTAAAGCCGCTGTGGCGGATTGTTTAACTGAAACCGGTAAACGTGCTAACGAGATCAAAATTGCCTGCTTTGGTTTAGCCTTTAAACCTAATATTGACGATTTACGTGAAAGTCCAGCAATGAATATCACCCAACAAGTTGCTAACTGGCATAGTGGGAAAACATTTGCCGTAGAGCCAAATATTCATGAATTACCGACTAAATTAAAAGGTATTACTGAATTAGTCTCTACAGATCAGGCATTAAAAGAGGCGGATATTGTTTTAATGTTAGTCGACCATCAACAGTTTAAAGCGATACCTGGTAGCCAAGTTACCCAAAAATGGATTGTCGATACAAAAGGAGTATGGCGTTGAGACGTATTTTAGTCACAGGCGGCGCCGGTTTTATCGGCTCCGCGGTTGTTAGACATATTATTGATAACACCAATGACAGTGTCGTCGTGGTAGATAAACTGACTTATGCGGGAAATTTAGAGTCACTTGCCCCAGTGGCGAACAGTGAACGTTACGCGTTTGAACAGGTTGATATTTGCGATCGCGCTGCACTTGATAGTCTATTTACGCAATATCAACCAGATATCGTGATGCATTTAGCCGCGGAAAGCCATGTTGACCGCTCTATTGATGGGCCTGCAGCGTTTATTGAAACTAATATTGTTGGTACTTACACCTTATTAGAAGCTGCACGTCATTTCTGGTCAGTATTACCTGAAGATAAAAAAGCGGCATTTCGTTTCCACCATATTTCAACTGATGAAGTGTATGGCGATTTAGAAGGAACGGATGATTTCTTTACTGAAACGACACCTTATGCACCAAGTAGCCCTTATTCAGCTTCTAAAGCATCCAGTGACCACCTTGTACGAGCATGGTTGCGTACCTATGGCTTGCCAACATTGATCACTAATTGTTCAAATAACTATGGCCCTTATCATTTTCCTGAGAAATTAATCCCGCTGATTATTTTGAATGCAATTTCAGGAAAACCACTGCCTGTTTATGGCAAAGGTGAACAAATTCGCGATTGGCTCTATGTTGAAGATCATGCCCGTGCATTGTATTTAGTGGCAACAACGGCTCAACCGGGTAAAACATATAATATTGGTGGTCATAATGAACGCCGTAATATTGATGTAGTGACAACTATTTGTGAATTGCTCGAAGAGTTGCATCCTAATAAACCTGCTGGTGTGGCGAAATATGTTGATTTAATTACCCATGTAAAAGACAGACCGGGTCACGATCTACGCTATGCTATTGATGCCGCTAAAATTGCAGCAGAGTTAGGTTGGAAACCACAAGAGACCTTTGAGTCAGGTATTCGTAAGACTGTATTGTGGTATTTAAATAACCAAACTTGGTGGCAACGAGTACTAGATGGCTCTTATGCAGGAGAGCGTTTAGGACTGGGTGATTGATTACGTGAAGGATAAATGATGAAAGGTATTATTTTAGCGGGTGGCTCTGGTACACGCTTACATCCGATAACGAAAGGGGTATCGAAACAGCTGTTACCTATCTATGATAAACCCATGATCTATTATCCGCTCTCAGTACTTATGTTAGCGGGAATTCGTGATATTTTGATTATCACCACTCCTGATGATCTCACCTCATTTCAACGTTTATTGGGTGATGGCTCTGCATTTGGTGTCCATCTGCAATATAAAGTTCAGCCATCTCCTGATGGCTTAGCTCAAGCCTTTATTTTAGGGGATGAGTTTATTGGTGATGAGCACTGTTGTTTAGTCTTAGGCGATAATATCTATTTTGGTCAAGGGTTTAGCCCCAAACTAAAACAAGTTGCTCAACGTCAGCGGGGCGCAACAGTATTTGGTTATCAAGTGATGGATCCGGAGCGCTTCGGTGTTGTTGAATTTGATGATGATTTCAAAGTGCTGTCAATAGAAGAAAAACCTCAACAGCCTAAATCGAATTGGGCGGTCACTGGGCTTTATTTCTATGATAACCGCGTGGTTGATTTTGCGAAAAAGGTGAAACCTTCTGTTCGTGGTGAGCTTGAGATAACCTCGATTAATCAGATGTACCTTGAGTGTGGTGAGCTTAATGTGGAGCTATTGGGACGCGGTTTTGCTTGGTTAGATACGGGGACTCACGATAGTTTAATTGAAGCCAGTACTTTTGTACAAACCGTTGAAAAACGTCAAGGTTTTAAAGTGGCGTGTCTGGAAGAGATCGCTTGGCGTAATGGTTGGTTAACTGACGAACAAGTCAGAGAAAGCGCAAAATCACTCGCCAAAACAGGTTATGGCCGCTATCTATTGGATTTATTACATGTCCGTCCTCGCCAATATTAATTATCTTGAGTGGGAGAGCGATTTTTTCTCCCTCAATACAGGCCGTCTTGAGTTTAGTGCTCAAGCGCCTGTTTTAACACAAGATAGGCTTGAGCAATTTACGGTTGTTCATGCCAAAGTTGCTTCCTATGATCTTCTACTGATTGATAACTTAACGCAATTAGGATTTCAATTCGCTGAAGGTGAAATAGATTTCAAATTGCCAATTGGCACAGAAAATGCTTGTGGAAATATTGCTGAAATACATTTTCGCACAGCCAATGAAACTGATATCCCATTATTAATGACAACGGCTTCTGCGGCTTTTGTACAAAGTCGCTTTCGAGCGCCATGGTACCAAGAAGGTGATAGCAGCCGTTTTTATGCATTATGGGTAAAAAAAGCGGTTTTAGGCACTTTCGATGATAGCTGTTTATTGACGATGGATCGCGAAAATAAGGTTACAGGGTTTGTAACATTACGTCGGATTTCTGAGAGTGAAGCAAGAGTGGGATTACTTGCTGTAATGCCCAATAGAACAGGACAAGGCATTGGTAAGCAACTGATGTCGGTGGCGAAGTATTGGTGTCAACAGCAAGGTCTATCAACCCTCTATGTTGCAACACAAATTAGCAATATTGCAGCTTCGCGTTTATATACACAAAGCGGTGCTTTAATTGATAGCACTACTTATTGGTTATACAGGGGATAATATGATTCCGTTTAATAAACCACCCGTTGTTGGCACAGAATTAGAGTATATGAAACAGGCGATGGAAAGTGGCAAGCTCTGTGGTGATGGCAACTTCACAAAAAAATGTGAAAAGTGGTTAGAAGAACAATTTCATTGTCATAAGACGCTGTTAACACCTTCTTGTACAGCATCGTTAGAAATGGCGGCTATCCTTCTGGATATCAAACCCGGCGATGAAGTGATTATGCCGAGTTTCACTTTTGTTTCGACTTCGAACGCCTTTGTTTTACGTGGTGCAACTATTGTGTTTGTCGATATTCGTCCAGACACCATGAACCTTGATGAAACAAAAATTGAAGCGGCGATTACGGAGAAAACGCGTGCGATAGTGCCCGTTCATTACGCAGGTGTTGCCTGTGAAATGGATACCATTATGGCAATCGCCAAAAAGCATAACCTGTTTGTCGTTGAAGATGCTGCGCAAGGGGTAATGTCGACTTATAAAGGTAAAGCCTTAGGAACTATCGGTCATATTGGTTGCTATAGCTTTCATGAGACGAAAAACTATTCATCAGGTGGTGAAGGTGGGGCAACACTGATTAACGATCCGGCTTTAATTAATCGTGCGGAAGTGATCCGTGAAAAAGGCACCAATCGTAGTCAATTTTTCCGTGGGCAAGTTGATAAATACACTTGGCGTGATATTGGCTCTAGCTATTTGCTGTCTGATTTGCAAGCCGCTTATCTTTGGGCGCAACTCGAACAAGCCGATAAAATTAATGAACGTCGTTTAGCATTCTGGCAAATCTATTACGATGCATTAACGCCGTTAGCCGAACAAGGTTTGTTAACATTGCCTGTTGTACCAGACGGCTTAGAGCATAATGCCCATATGTTCTATATTAAACTTAATGATATAGAGCAGCGTACGGCTTTTAATGAGTATATGAAAGCACAGGGCGTCTTAACGGTATTCCACTATGTATCACTGCATACGAGTCCTGCCGGAATGAAGTTTGGTCGTTTTGATGGTAAAGATATTTTCACTACACAAGAGAGTGAACGCTTGGTGCGCTTACCGATGTTCTACAACATGACTGAAGAAGAGCAGCAAACCGTTATTCATCATATTCGTCATTTCTTTGCTTGATATGTCGTTAGCTAAAGCTTCAATTTGGACAGCTGGGTCAACCTTGATAAAGATCGGGGCTGGCCTGTTGGTCGTAAAGTTATTGGCGGTCTCCTTTGGTCCCTCCGGAGTGGGACTTGCGGGTAACTTCCGCCAATTAATTACCGTTCTTGGTGTGCTGTCAGGGGCGGGTATTTTTAATGGTGTAACAAAATTGATTGCGCAATATCAAGATGATGCAGTACAACGCAAAAATGTGTTGGGTACATCATCATCAATGATATTGCTGTTTTCTACACTACTTGCCATTTTATTTCTTATTTTTACCACACCAATTAGTCGCGTTTTATTTGGTGATGACTATCTGCAATATCTAGATATTGTCAGAATGGTTGCCTTTATTCAGATGGGGATTGCCTATGCCAACTATTTTCTGGCGATATTAAAAGGTTATCGAGATGCATCTGGAAACGCTTTAGCGATTATTGCGGGAAGTTTAATTGGTGTTATTGCCTATTATCTCTGTTATCTCATTGCCGGTTATCATGGTGCATTAATTGGCTTAGCTTTAGTACCTGCACTGATTTTATTGCCAGCGATGGTTATCTTAATAAAACGTAAGCGTTTTGCTCTCAGTGAATTAAAACCAAGTTGGGATAAGGCTATCGCCAGTCATCTTGGTAAATTTACCATTATGGCGCTACTGACTTCTATCACTTTACCCGTCGCTTATATCATGATGCGTAATTTGTTAGCAGAACATTATAGCTGGGATGATGTTGGCATTTGGCAAGGGGTTAGCAGTATATCGGATGCTTATCTACAATTTATTACAGCATCATTTTCTGTTTACTTATTACCCACACTTTCACGATTAACGCAAAAAAGTGAGATAGCCAAAGAGATAACCAAGTCACTGAAATTCGTCTTGCCAGCGGTGGCAGTGGCTAGTTTTATGGTTTGGTTATTGCGAGATTTTGCCATTTGGTTGCTATTTTCTGAAAAATTTATCGCTATGCGAGAGTTATTTGCTTGGCAACTGGTTGGTGATGTGTGGAAAGTAGGGGCTTATGTTTTTGGCTATCTGGTGATTGCAAAGGCTGCTTTGCGTTTTTATATTCTGACAGAAGTGAGCCAATTTGCCTTATTAACGCTTTTTTCACGCTGGCTTATTCCTGAACATGGTGCTTTAGGTGCAGCTCAAGCCTATATGGCAACCTATATTATTTACTTCCTTCTCTGTAGTTCTGTTTTCGTGATTTATTGCAGGCGCAAATGACAACTTTGATTTACGTACTAGGTTCAGACATTGTGCATCATAACAACACAATGTTACGCTTTTTTAACGACCACCTCGTGACTGAGGCGGCATTAACGTATAAACCTCGTTTTATCGTTGCCAGTAAAGATAACTCGTTATCATCACTTTATCCTCATTTAGAGATTGAGTGTTTAGCGGATAAAAAACAAGTCGCGCAGAGAGTGGTAGCATTAGCTAAAGCAGATAGAAAACAACGTTTTCTATTTCTGGGGCAATTTAATGCGCCTATTTGGCTTGCTTTATTGATGGGCAAAATTAAACGTCATCAATTCTGGTGGCATATTTGGGGTGCTGATCTTTATCAGGATGCTAAGCAATTAAAATTTAGACTGTTTTATCTGTTACGTAAACTTGCGCAAAAACGGGTTGGACGTGTGTTTGGTACACGGGGTGATCTAAATTATTTTGCTCAATCAAATGTTAATATCCCCGCGAATTTGCTCTATTTCCCAACAAGAATGGATCCGGCGCTGACGCTTACAGAAAAGAAGGCCGTTGATCCTCAGCATATTACCATTGTATTAGGTAACTCAGGCGATAAATCTAACCGCCATATCGATGCTTTAAATGCGATTGCTGAACAATTTGGTCATAAAGCAAAAGTGATCATTCCTATGGGATATCCCGCTAATAACGAGGATTATATTCAGCAAGTATCTGATGTAGCGACAAACTTATTTCCAACAGAACACGTTGAGATATTACGACATAATCTTGCCTTTGATGATTATCTCGCACTCTTAAAAACCTGTGATTTAGGTTATTTTATTTTCCAACGTCAGCAGGGTATTGGTACGTTATGCCTGTTGATCCAATTTGGGATCCCTTTTGTGATTAGCCGTCAAAATCCATTTTGGCAAGACTTAACAGAGCAAAGTGTTCCCGTTTTCTTCTCTGGTGATAAACTTGATGTGGCGTTAATTGAAGAAGCGCAACGTCAATTATTGCTACTGGATAGGAAGAATATCACCTTCTTTGCACCTAACTTTATCCAAGGTTGGAAGCAATTGATTGAGATGAGCACAGGAGACACCCAATGACATTGGCGCAATTGGGGGGATTAACCCTTGTCTACTTTATCTCGTTGGGGTTTATTTTATTACTGACCTACCAAGAGTTTCGTCGGGTACGCTTTAATTTTAATGTCTTCTTTTCCATGCTTTATTTGCTGACATTCTATTTTGGCTTTCCATTAACTTGTTTATTAGTCTTTCAGTTTGATGTGGCAGTTGTTCCTGTCGATGCCTTATTACACGCTCTATTAGCCGCTACTAGCTTTTATGCGATTTATTATGTCACTTATAAGGTAAGACTAAGAAAAGCCTCTAGCGAGCCTTCTAGGCCGTTATTTACGATGAATCGGGTAGAGACCAACCTAACTTGGATACTGTTAGCGTTAATTGCTATCGTCACTGTGGGCATATTTTTCTTACAAAATGGCTTCTTACTCTTTAAGTTGAAAACATATAGCCAAATTTTTTCAAGCCAAGTATCAGGTGTGGCGCTAAAACGCTTTTTCTATTTTTTTATTCCTGCAATGCTGGTGGTCTATTTCTTAAAGCCCACACAACAACGTTGGCTTTTTTTCCTTTGTGCGACGGTCGGCTTTGGTATTTTGACCTATGTTATCGTCGGGGGAACACGCGCAAATATCATTATTGCGTTTGCACTATTTTTATTTATTGGCATCGTACGTGGTTGGATAACCTTATGGATGTTAATTGCTGCAGGTGTGATGAGCATTGTCGGTATGTTTTGGTTAGCACTAAAACGTTACGGGCTTGATGTCAGTGGTGCCGAAGCTTTTTATACCTTTTTATATCTGACTCGCGATACCTTCTCTCCTTGGGAAAATCTTGCATTATTGTTGAATAATTACGACAAAATCGAGTTTCAAGGACTCGCACCTATTATTCGCGATTTTTATGTGTTTATCCCTTCATGGGTTTGGCCACAAAGACCAGATGTTGTACTAAATTCAGCAAACTATTTTACTTGGGAAGTGCTTAATTATCATGCAGGACTTGCCATTTCACCAACGTTAATTGGCTCCTTGGTGGTGATGGGGGGCGTTGTATTTATCCCCTTAGGCGCGGTGGTTGTTGGGCTTATTATTAAGTGGTTTGATTGGCTCTATCAGCAGGGGTTAAATGAACACAATCGCTACAAATCTGCCATTCTTCAAGCATTTTGCTTTGGTGCTATTTTTAACATGATTGTTTTAGCGCGTGAGGGCGTTGATTCGTTTGTGTCTCGCGTGGTCTTTTTCTGTTTAGTATTTGGTGCCTGTTTAATTGCAGCCAAACTCCTGTATTGGTTATTTGAAAGTGCAGGATTAGTTCGTCACTATGTTATTAATCAAGTGCGCAATAAACCTCGTTTAGAACAAAAGGAAAAGTAATGGATACAAATTCAATTCCGAAGTATTCCATCCGTGGGCACAATATCTGGGGATTTAAAGATATGGCGCATTTTTTGGATTATCTTTATCAAGGTGCGCAAATTAAAAGTGGCTCTTTAATTGCGATTAATGCAGAAAAAATCTTAACCGCAGAAACAGATAAAGGCCTAAATCAGTTATTAGATGAAGCGGATTATTTGTACGCCGATGGCATTAGTGTTGTTCGCGGCATTCGACGTAAATATCCTGATGCACAAGTGTCTCGTATTGCGGGAGCCGATTTATGGGAAGCTTTAATGGAGCGTGCCGGGAAAGAAGGCACACCGGTCTTTTTGGTTGGTGGCAAACCTCAGGTATTGGCGCAGACGGAAAGTAAATTAAAGGCACAATGGAATGTGAATATTGTCGGTAGCCAAGATGGTTACTTTACGCCACAAGATAGAGATGCACTTTTTGAACGTATCAAAGCTTCTGGGGCAAAGATTGTGACCATTGCCATGGGCTCACCTAAGCAAGAGCTATTTATTCGTGCTTGTCGGCAAGTACACCCAGACGCGTTATATATGGGCGTAGGTGGCACTTACGATGTTTTTACAGGGCATGTTAAGCGTGCGCCAAAAGCGTGGCAAAATTTAGGCCTAGAGTGGTTATATCGTTTACTGTCACAACCTAGCCGGATCAAGCGCCAATTTAAGTTATTAAAATTTGTTGGTTATTACTATTCCAATAAATTGTAAGTTGCGTGAGTATTTTTTGTCGGCAATAAGTGTTAAATAGCAAAAATCGCAATCTTTACTGGTATCTTGATTGTTTGATTATTATACTAATGGGGCGTTGAGTGGGTAAAAACGCTCCATTTATCGACGAAATGCACAAACTATCGTCAAACAAACTTTTTTTTTCAAAAAGCACTAGACAGACAGTGCGTAAATCCGTACTATCCTCTCCCGCAACGGCGTGAAGCGCCCGTAGCTCAGCTGGATAGAGCGCTGCCCTCCGGAGGCAGAGGTCTCAGGTTCGAATCCTGTCGGGCGCGCCATTAAAGCGTGCTAAGAGTTACGGTGAAGAGCGTTGTTGTAGAAGTAGTAAGATAGCTGTTATGGTGGCTATAGCTCAGTTGGTAGAGCCCTGGATTGTGATTCCAGTTGTCGTGGGTTCGAGTCCCATTAGCCACCCCATCTTATCTTAGTTTTTGTTTATGCGAGGGTGGCGGAATTGGTAGACGCGCTAGCTTCAGGTGTTAGTGTCCTAACGGACGTGGGGGTTCAAGTCCCCCCCTTCGCACCATAAACAAGATAAGAGCAGTCATTCAGACGGCGAGTAGCGCAGCCTGGTAGCGCAACTGGTTTGGGACCAGTGGGTCGGAGGTTCGAATCCTCTCTCGCCGACCAATAAGAAAAAGCCTCGATATATATCGAGGCTTTTTTGCATTTATTATCAAGCTATTGACAGCAATATTGTCTTATTTCATTTATATTGTTGTATCTTCCTTCTGTCCTTTCTCTTTTGTCCTTTTGCTACTGTCCTAAACACAATAGACCGTTTATCTATGATTCATGATTAAAGCAGGTTGTTGGCTCTTTTAGTTTAAAAAGGGAGATCATTAGGCTATTTGTTTACAGGGCAGTGTAAGTATATTAGTTAAAGATTATTAATAATTTGTATTACCGCCTGATTTTATACTACATAAAAAGAGCATCATGAGAAAGTTAAATGATTTATGTAACCGTATGAATTTAAATGAAATATTTTTTATTGTCGGTAAAAAACAACACATGGCAAATTTGATGTCGCTAAAAGGTGACATATAACTCAATGATTTTTATATATTATATACTGGTGTTAGCTTAACTGTCGTGAAACAGAGACGAGTTGGCAAATTTATTTTTTCTTTTTTATTTAACAATAGCCTGATAAAAATACGCTCTCTGATCTTTTATATTTTAAATACGCCATACAGGCGAAGGCGCCTAAAAAATTCAATTAGTTAGTTTTATACTGTTTGAGAATTAATTTTTTATTGGCGGAAAATAAAAGTTGGCACGCTAAATGCATTACTTATCCTGTAGATGCTCATTCCACTCCTTATGACAGCATATGTCTTCATAAACCTAGGAATGATGCAGAGCCGATTATCGGTGCCTACGTCCACGTTATCGATGAAACACCATTCATCACCAACAGGACGAAACGTTGAGTGAGGCACCATCCGTCTGTAGACCTGATTGTATATTTTATGCACCTGTATTTTTTAATACGGGTGTTTTTTTGTCTGTTTTTTATCTCATCCCTTTTGAATTGATAACACTATCACGCTATTATCCAGCGCAAGGGTAAATAGGGGGTAGTATCACGATGATAAATAACCAAAAAGCGTATCTTGCGCAAGAAAGGCTCTTTTTGATAGATAAGTTTGGCCCATTGTTGTTTTTTTTGATCCCGCTGATCATGCTGATTATCGGTGGAAAATCATGGGCGAAGTATGTTGCTTTTCTGTGTCAGGGGATCGCACTGATTTATATCGTGGTGTTTTACCAAGCAAGAAAATATTATTTGTCATTTACACACCAAAATAATAAAGGGATACCTTATCGTTTTTATCGTATCGCTTGGGTCTATTTATTTTTAATTTTGTGTCTTGAAGTAGTACTACTGGTTCAACACGCTTTTTAAAAGTAATAAAAAACCCTCAATTTTGTGTTTGAGGGTTTTGGTCAATAAATGAAATGATGTATTTATTGCAGTGCTTTATTTGTTTTAGGCTCGTCAAAAATAACAGAGTCTTTTTTTAACGTCATTAATAGCGCATCTTTGCGTACTTTGGCTGACTCAACTGATTTATTCTGTTTGTCTAGCACATCAGCCAACCACGCAAAATCATGAACATCTGGACGCTGTTTTAATGCATTGCGAAATGCTGTTTCTGCTTGTGCCCATTGCCCTTGTTGCATGGCAATTTGACCGACGGTGCTATTGAGTAATGGTGTCGGACCATGTTGTTTAATTAGTGAGTTAAGCACTTTTAAAATTGAGTCTGGATCGCTGTTTTTTAAGCGCGGTAACAATAAGATCAGGCGTTCATCATAGTGACGTTTGATCCCATCTAAAATGATCGTCTGCGCAGTTTGCGGATCGTTGCACTCAATAAGGTGTTCTGCTAATACAAATCGTAGTCCATTATCATGTTGGATCTTACGAGGCTGTGCCTTCCACCAATTTTTCAGTCCATCACAACCATTTTCGGACATCTTCTGTCCCATCAGCCCAATATAGGCTTGTTGACGTAATTGCTCTAATTCATCATCTGTATGTAGGGCTATTTTCTGCATTGAAGGGATGATATCAAGTAGTGCTTGCCAAGCTTCTGTACGTATATACGCAGTTTCTGCTAAGCGTAATACTTCCGGATGACGAGGCACTTGATTGAGTAATTCATCGACCCCAGTACGAGCAGCATGGTTTTCATTTTGTGCCAGTAAAATGCGTACTCGGGTAATATCAACGGGTAACTGATTGGTATCAGCAAGCTCAGAAGCACGCTCCAGATGTTGCTGTACTCTAAACTCATCACCCCGTTGTTGTGCTGCTTCTGCTGCTAGTAAATAGTTTACTACAGGTTGTTCCGCATAATCGGCATTGCGGCTCATCAGCTTTTCTACTTGTTTGAAATCACCTTCCGCAAGTTTCATTAATGCTAACCGTGTTTGTTTACGTGCTCGGCTGCGTTTGCGCAAAGAGAACCAACTATAGGCTTTAGAGCCTGTACCAATAAAACGACGATAACACCAGCCAAGCAAGAGCAATATCAGTTGCAGTAAGACAAACATGATCACAAGACTGGTAACGCTAGTTTCAATATCCCAATTATCGGTTTGTATAAAGACATAACCTTGATGACCCGCTAATACAGGGCCGAAGATTATCCCTGCAATCAATACCACAAACAGGAGTAAGATCTTGAACATAAATTTATTCTCCTTGTGGTGCTACGGTTGTTGATGTCGTCGTTCCTGATGTTGCACTATCTTGTGCTGCATCAACCGCATAAGGGGCTTGTGTAGCTTCGGCATCTTTGGCTTCAACCGCTTCTGGCTGTGATGTCTCGTTTTGGGTCAGCAAATTACGGATCTGCTTTTCTACTCGTTTTTCTAACAGAGAGAGGCTTTTTAATTCTGTTGGCATTGCGAGAGTAATAGGCTGCTTTTCAAGCTCATTAATACTGTCTAAGAAAGCCGTTGTATTCGGATCGGTGGTATCAAAATAGGCGCGTACCCAAGTAGATACCGCTTCTAATGATTGTTGATAAATCTCTGTTTGATGGCGAGGTACCGATTGAGAAGCAATTAATAAACGAGAGCGGATATTTTCTCGCAGATAAATATCTTGGTTTGGGGCTAATAGTGGAATAGCGGTACTGTCTCGACGACGGATAGTAATAAAGTCATCCATAAAGCTTTTCCAGCTTTTACTGAGGTTTTGCTTCCAGTCAGAAAGCGAGCCTGAAATGGCTTCATCATTTTTATCCATCGGTGAGCCATCACGCTCAAATCCAGATAAGCGTAGGTTATCAACCTGATTAGCTAACTGATTTAATTGTAAAATAGTACCATCATTATCAATTTTGCTCAGCGCGGCTAAGTTGCCAATATCTTCATTAATGGCGCGGCGGATGGCCAATAAGCTTGGGTCATTCATTTCTGCTAAGCTACTATCTGCACCTTTTAATAAACTTACCGCTGTGACGACATCTTGGTCATTCCATAATTTGCGGCCCGCCATTTTTACCATAAAATCAGCTTGCGCTAATAGCCAGCTTTTTACATCTGCACTTGAGATAGCAGCAAATTGCGTTTGTAAATTTTGGATTTGACGCTCAGTAACTTGGCGTTCATTTTGCAGTTTATCAATAGTGAGTTTTTGTGAGTTAAACTGACTGTCAATATTGTCAAAACGTTGTTGATAAGTATCTTGCAATTGTTGTAATTGTGCCAATTGTGATTTTAGCGATTGGTTTTCTGTACTTAGTTTAGTCGCTTGTTGAGTGGTGTAATAATAAAGACCACCACCGATTGCCAGAATAACGAGGATCGCAACGGCACTCCCTATCAAACCTGAACGCTTATTGTTTACAGGTTTTACTTCTTGATAGCGGATATCGTCATCAGCCTTTGATGTACCATTCTGCAAGTCATTTTCATTCGTATTTTTCTGTTCCGTCATATCGGCGTCTCATTTAAGTTCTATATTAATGCATGAAATAAAGCATCATTATTGGCACTTTCAGCAACGGTTATTTTTTTAAAGCCTAATGTGCTAGCTATTGTTGCTAATCGTTTACTGACCACCACTAAATGACTGTCTAACAGCCATGCTTTTTCAGATCCAGCGACTAGATAAAAGAGTTGTTGCAACATTTCGCCACTGGTGACCACAAAGGTATCCACTTGGGCATTTTTCCACTTTAGCGCAAACTCTTCAGATACATAATCAATAAATAGACGCTGATAACATTCACATTCATCAACAATTGCACCGCGTTGACGTAATGTTGTGGCAAGTAGTTCGCGACCACCATTGCCTCTTAGTAGTAGTACTCGCTTGTTTTCTATTTGTTGAAGTGAAGACAAGGCCAGTAGGTCTTCACTGGTTTCTCCAAATTCTGGATAACGTATAGAATGTCCTGTTAATTGCTGAAACTCTTCAGCGGTGCTTTGACCTATTCCATAATAGAATAGCGTATCTGGCCATGATTGTTGTAATTGATTTAGTTGCCAGTTTGCGTACCACACCGCATTTTTAGAAAGTAAAAAAAGGTAATCACCCGTACTTAGCTTATTTAATTTGTTTTCTAATATGGAAAGCTCTTTACCCGCGGCTATTTCTATTAAAGGTGCATGAAAAGCATGCTTTCCCGCATCAATTAAGCGTTGCGTAAGTTGTTCTCCTGCTGGGCTAGGACGAGTGATTAAAATACTCATATCGCTGTATTACCTTGATATACAGCGGTTAAAATCTCTCTAGCTCCTTTATCTAGTAGCTCTTCGGCAAGAGAAATACCAGCTTGCTCTGCATCTTCAGGTGATACTAAGCGTTCGCCACGTAAAATAGTTTCACCATCAGGGGAGCCAACTAATGCTCGTAGCCAAATTTTGCCGTTTTGCCAAATAGCATAACTACCAATAGGTACTTGGCAACCCCCCTCAAGGCGAGTGTTCATCGCGCGTTCTGCTTTTACACAAGTTGCAGTATCTGCGTGGTTAAGGGCGGCTAATAAGGCTTGAGTATCATGATCATCTAAGCGACACTCAATGCCAACGGCACCTTGTCCTACCGCAGGAAGAGATTGTTCCGCAGACAAAGAAGAACGAATACGCTCAGTTAATTTAAGACGTTTTAAGCCCGCGACAGCAAGAATAATAGCATCATAGTCGCCATTATCGAGTTTACTTAAACGGGTTCCTACATTACCGCGTAAATCACGAATAATTAAATCGGGGCGCAGTGCTTTTAATTGGCATTGGCGACGTAGGCTTGAGGTACCAACGACACTTCCGGCTGGCAGTTGTTCTAATGAATCATAATGATTAGAGACAAAGGCATCACGGGGATCTTCTCGCTCACAAATCGTCACCAATCCCAGACCTTCAGGAAAATCAATGGGGACATCTTTCATTGAATGTACGGCAATATCTGCACGAGAGCTGAGTAGTGCAAGTTCTAGCTCTTTGACAAATAACCCTTTACCACCCACTTTTGCTAATGGGGTATCTAAGATGATGTCGCCTTTCGTGACCATCGGTACTAATTCAACGACTAAGCTCGGATGAGCGATTTGTAGTTGTTCTTTAACATAAAGCGCTTGCCACATAGCAAGAGGGCTTTGGCGTGTAGCAATACGGATGGTACTTTTTGACATAATATTATTATCTCTTCCGAGCGAGTTAGTATAATTTCTGTTTATAAATAAGGCTTTGTTTTAACACTTTAAGGTTCATTTTTCCAGTTAAGGCGTGGTGTGGTAGGGAAACAATGAATCATAAAGAGGTTTTAAATCAATATTAGTGAGATAAAAAATAAAAAAAGGGAATTACAAATAGTAAAAATCGTTATTTTTATCTTTTTACTGTTTTATATCTATATAAAAAGTGTGGTTATTTACAATATTTAAACATTAAATTAATTCATTTAACAATGGTGAGAGGAGAGAAAGGAGAGACTTACAGAATTTTCTGAACACATTGATAAAACAACCATTATTTTAATGTGACCCTTTTCTATCTATTTTTTCTATAATATAAAACCACCCAAAAAATTAACAAAAATATTAATTAATAAAAAAGAAATAAAATAATTAAATAAATAATGAAAATTTAAATTTTATTTAAATAGACAATGATGAAGTTTGAATATGTCTTTAATTAATTTTATTGTTTATATTGTTATTATTTACTTATTTTTATAGATAATTCATAAAAAAAAGCAACACTATATATAGTTATTATATATCAATGGGTTATGTTTATTATTATTTTTTTACTCTTTTTTAGGTAAAGGTAAGTATTTTTTTCAACTTGTTATCACAAGGTAACTCGTCGATTTTAGCTGTTTTATGGCCGATCAACACTTTTTTCTATATGTTTTCTCTATAAGTAAAATAGACTATCTTTATGATATAAAAGTCATTATTTACTCTGCTTTATACGATTAAGCGTCTAAAAAAGCAATTTAGATCTTGGTGCTATATTTTGAGATCCTCTTTACGCCTTGCTTGCAAGGTGTTAAATTGATCACGTTTCCGAGATTTTGTTAGTAAAGTTTTATCTATTAATAATTGAATAATTAAAGCTCGGTAATTTATAAACTCAGATTCTACTATTTTCTTAGTATTGTTCAGGCGAAACTCTTGTATCTTTATATTGAAACACTGAAGCAACGGCTGGATGCGATTAATCAACTCAGGCTGGAACGTGCATTTGCATCGATGAGTGATGTGTTTAAACAGGTGTATGGTTTAATTCCTGTTTTACTGCATTACCACCACCCTCAGTTGCCAGGCTATATTCAAGGAAATGTCCCTCATGGTACATGTTTCTTTGAACCTGATGACGTGCAACGTCAATGGGTCAATAAGCTGACTAATGCATCATGTGATGAGCCAATGAATGGATACACCAGCGGAGAGTTACCTATTACGGGTATCTATTCGATGGGAAGTACTTCCTCGATTGGGCAAAGTCACTGCTCCGATATTGATATTTGGGTCTGTCACCAATCTTGGCTGGACCAAGATGAGCGTGCACGTTTACAACGTAAATGTTTACTGATCGAACAATGGGCGGGAGAATTAGGTATTGATGTTACTTTTTTCTTAATTGATGAGAACCGCTTCCGTCATCATGCAAGTGGTAGCTTAGGTGGGGAAGATTGCGGCTCAACTCAGCATATCCTGTTACTTGATGAGTTCTACCGTACAGCTGTTCGCCTTGCAGGTAAACGTTTGTTATGGACGATGGTACCAGTAGAAGAAGAGTACCATTACGATGAATATGTTAATTCACTCTATGCCCAAGGTGTATTAACGCCCAATGAATGGCTTGATTTAGGTGGATTAGGTGAGCTTTCTGCCGAAGAGTATTTTGGTGCAAGCCTGTGGCAACTCTATAAGAGTGTTGATTCACCTTATAAAGCCGTATTAAAAAGTATTTTATTGGAAGCCTATTCCGCGGATTACCCTAATGGCAAATTGTTGGCATTAGAAATGAAACAGCATCTTCATCGTGGTGAAATCGTAAATTACGGTTTAGATGCATATTGTATGATGCTTGAGCGCGTAACCCGCTATTTAGTTTCGATTAATGATTTAACCCGCCTTGATTTAATCCGTCGCTGTTTCTACCTGAAAGTTTGTGAAAAATTATCTAATGAAAAAAATGAGAATGAACCTGCAGGTTGGCGACGCCAAGTATTATCTCAGTTAGTCACGCAGTGGCAGTGGGATCACGAACGTTTAGCGATATTAGATAATCGTGATAGCTGGAAAATAGAGCGCGTTCGTAACGCACATAATGAATTATTAGATACGATGATGCAAAGCTATCGTAATCTTATTCGTTTTGCGCGCCGTAATAACTTAAGTGTCAGTGCTAGTCCACAAGATATTGGTGTATTAACACGTAAGCTTTATGCCGCTTTTGAAGCGCTACCGGGTAAAGTAACCCTGGTTAATCCACAGATTTCTCCTGATTTATCCGAGCCTCATTTAACCTTTATCTATGTGCCACCGGGACGCGCTAATCGTAGTGGTTGGTATCTTTATAATCGGGCTCCTGATTTTGCACATATTGTTGGTCATCAACCGTTAGAATATAACCGTTACTTAAATAAATTAGTGGCGTGGTCTTATTTTAATGGGTTACTTACTAAAGATTCACAGGTTTATATTCATCAAGGTGACTCCTCTTGTGATGAAATTAAACTTCATGAATTAGTGCGGGATATCTCGAGTCATTTTCCTATTCGTTTACCTGCCCCGACGCCTAAAGCACTGTATAGCCCTTGTGAAATTAGACATTTAGCCATTATTGTCAATTTAGAAGTCGACCCAACAGAGCGTTTTTCTGATCAAGTGGTGCATTTTGATTTTAGAAAGTTGGATGTATTTAGCTTTGGCGAGGAAGAGCAATGCTTAATTGGCAGTATCGATTTGCTCTATCGTAACTCTTGGAATGAAGTGAGAACGCTGCATTTTAATGGTACGCAATCGATGTTGGAATCGTTAAAAACTATTTTAGGTAAAATGCACCAAGATGCGGCCCCACCTGCATCGGTTGAAGTTTTTTGTTATAGCCAGCATCTACGTGGTTTAATTCGCACCCGTGTTCAACAGTTAGTCTCAGAATGTATTGAATTGCGTTTATCAACCAATAGATTAGAGCCAGGGCGTTTTAAAGCATTACGTATTGCAGGGCAAACATGGGGATTGTTCTTTGAACGTCTTAATGTTTCTGTGCAAAAGTTGGAGAATGCCATTGAATTTTATGGGGCTATTTCATACAACAAATTGCATGGATTACCCGTTAAATTAGGTAAAGATGCCCGTTATCTGCCCGCGGTGATTGATGGTTTTGCTTGTGAAGGGATTATTCAGTTCTTCTTTGAAACAACAGAGGATAATAATGTCTTTAATATCTATATCTTAGATGAAGCTAATCGAGTGGAGATTTATTCTCACTGCGAAGGCAGTAAAGAAGAGCTAGTAAAAGATGTCAGCCGTTTTTACTCTTCATCTCATGATCGCTTTACTTATGGCTCAAGCTTTATCAACTTCAATTTGCCACAGTTTTATCAAATCGTGAAAGTGGATGGAGCAACGCAAGTACTGCCTTTTGCTGGGGGATCGTTTGGTAAGCTAAGTGATCTAGGTAAAACAGCGCCAAAAGAAGAGATGAGTACTAAGCCTATTCAAGGATTTAATGACTATCAGGCTGTACATCATCACTGATCATCGACACGGCAAAGCCGATAGAGAAGTGATGGGGACTTTTCCGCACCCATCACTTAGTTGTCTGTGTTAAAAAGAAAATGCTTCACCACTTTGTTCGCTGATTGCTTGAGCCAACATGGTTAAAAATTCCCCGCCACTACGATCGCAAACCCACTGTGTACCTTTCCAATCAAAATGATAACCGCCAGAACGCGTTGCTAACCATACTTGATGAAAGGCTTCCTGACGATTAATGATAATTTTACTATTATTTTCAAAGGTTAATGTCATTACGCCACCATTGATTTCACAATCAATATCCGCATCACCTTCATAATTATCAATGGTTTGTTCTATTTCTGACATCAATTCGTCAGCTAATTGGTGAAATTCACTATCGTTCATCTTCATTTTCCTATTTGCTTTTCGAGATCTAACTGCGATTATAGAGGATATTAACCAAATTAATGATAGGCAGATTTCGAATGAAAACGTATTTACGTTGCACCCTTGCTATAATAACACTGATTTCTCTTTCTGGTTGTGGCTTGAAAGGCCCTCTCTATTTCCCGCCTGAAGATACTCAGGCAAATATGACTCAGTCATCCCAGCCAACCCAGCAAGTTGAGACTTCCTCAACACAAAACAATTAGTCAATATTAGAAACGGGACACCCGTTTCAGGCAGGGTTAAGATGCAATTTTCAAAAATGCATGGGTTAGGCAATGACTTTATGGTTGTTGATGCTGTTACCCAAAATGTTTATTTTTCACCAGAATTAATTTGCCGGTTAGCCAATCGACATACTGGTGTTGGGTTTGATCAACTGTTAGTAGTTGAAGCACCTTATGATCCTGAATTGGACTTTCATTACCGCATTTTTAATGCTGATGGGAGTGAAGTCGCACAATGTGGCAATGGTGCTCGCTGTTTTGCTCGATTTGTGAGACTAAAAGGGCTTACAAATAAAAGAGAAATAAAAGTCAGTACCCAGTCTGGCAGAATGACCTTACATGTTATGGATAATGAAGATGTTTGTGTCAATATGGGAGAGCCAGAGTTTGAACCACAAAAAGTACCGTTTCGTGCTCAAAAAGTAGAAAAAACCTATATTATCAGAGCGATGGAACGAACAGTTCTATGTGGTGTGGTGTCAATGGGAAATCCGCACTGCGTGATCCAAGTGGAGGATATCAAAACTGCGGAAGTTGAGTCATTGGGCTCAGTATTGGAACAACACGAACGCTTTCCAGAGCGCGCCAATATTGGTTTTATGCAGGTGGTTGATAGAAATACATTGCATTTACGGGTATTTGAACGTGGTGCTGGAGAAACTCAAGCTTGTGGAAGCGGTGCCTGTGCCGCTGTCGCGGTGGGGATCTCCCAAGGTTTATTAGATAGAAAAGTGAAAGTTAATTTACCGGGTGGATCATTATCAATTGAATGGAAAGGTACAGGAAACCCACTTTATATGACAGGACCTGCTGTGCATATTTATGATGGAACAATCCAGCTATAATATTATTTTTGAGAGGTGCTTGGTATGACGGATAAGAATGAGCAGTTTTGTTACCCTGAGAAAAACGAACTCAACGATCAAACCATCATTGATTATCTCAAGGAGCATCCTGGTTTCTTTATCCGTAATGCCAGCTATATTGAGCAAATGCAAGTTCCTCACCCAGTAAGAGGGAGTATCTCATTAGTTGAGTGGATAATGTCACGTCAGCGAACACGTATTCATTATCTTGAAGAGGATATGCGTTTGTTGATTGAGCAAGCTGCAGAAAATGAATCTCTATTTAGCCAATTACTAAGGCTTATCTCTGAGTTATCCCGCTGTAATTCATTAAAGGAAATGCTGGAACGGTTAAATCTTTGGGCGAAGGAGTTAGGGCTTTACTCAGTGCAACTGCGTCTTTTCACCGATCGTTGGCAATTACAACCTCCTTTAGATGCTCAAACACTCGCACTATCTCGTCAAACATTTGAGCATTTCCGTATTCAGCGTATGGGCGATAATAATCACTATTTGGGGCCATTAAATGGCCAAGAAATCATGTTATTAATGCCTAATGTTCGTCGTTCTGGCTCTGTGGCACTCTCATTATTAGGGCATTATGGCGATTTAGGGGTGATCATTTTTAATAGTCGAGATAGCCAACATTTTCAAGAAGGTATGGGAACGGCAATGTTGGATAAACTCGCACAGATATTACCTGAGTTATTAACTCGCTGGATCGCAAGACAATGAGCCAAATTATTGACGTCCCTGAAACACTCTCATTAGCCATTGATAGCTTCTTAAGTTATATCGAAGTTGAACGGCGATTAAGTCCGGTAACGGTAGAAAATTACCAGCGACAATTAATGACCATTGCACAAATGATGGTTGCAATAAAAATCAACCAATGGTCGTTACTGGAAAGCCAACATGTGCGTATGTTATTGGCTAAAAGCCATCGCAGTGGATTACAACCTGCAAGTTTAGCATTGCGCTTTTCAGCATTGCGTAGCTTCCTTGATTGGCAAGTTTCTCAAGGAATGTTAGCAGTAAACCCCGCCAAAGGGGTTCGAACACCCAAATCAGGTCGTCACTTGCCTAAAAATATGGATGTTGATGAAGTCAGTCAATTGATGAATATCGACTTAAAAGATCCCCTCTCTGTAAGGGATAGAACGATGCTGGAAGTGATGTATGGCGCTGGATTACGTTTATCTGAACTGACTAACTTAAATATCAATGATATTGATCTCCAAGAAGGCGAAGTCCGAGTATTAGGTAAAGGCAGTAAAGAGCGTAAAGTTCCCTTGGGAAGAAAAGCCGTAGAGTGGTTACAGCATTGGTTTGCCATGCGGGAGCTGTATTCTCCTGAGGATACTGCGGTTTTTATCTCAACGAAAAGCGGTAAACGATTATCTGTTCGCAGTGTGCAAAAACGTTTTGAACTTTGGGGGGTGAAACAAGGACTCAGTAGCCATGTCAATCCTCATAAACTGCGCCACTCTTTTGCCACTCATTTACTTGAATCAAGTGGTGATTTGCGAGCAGTACAAGAGCTATTAGGCCACGCTAATTTATCAACCACACAAGTTTATACTCACTTAGATTTTCAGCATTTAGCGAAAGTCTATGATGCTGCTCATCCAAGAGCTAAGAGAGAAAAATCATAATGCACTTTTATCGCACTCTGATGCCGATTGCAGCGATGACTTTTGATTTAGACGATACGCTGTATGACAATGTTCCTGTGATGGATAAAACAGAAGAAGAGACCTTAGCGTTTATCCGTCAGTATGATGAGCGTTTTCACCATTTTACTGAACATGATGTAGATGCTTACAAACAGCCACTATTAGAAAATAATCCTGATATTTTTCACGATATCACTCAGTGGCGTTGGTTAGCGGCTAAAAATATGTTGTTAGACTATGGCTATAGTGAAACTAAAGCACAGCAAGGTGCTGATGAAATTATGGCTCATTTTGCTTATTGGCGTAGCCGTATTAATGTCCCTAACAATACCCATCACGTGTTGACACAACTGGCGGAAAAAATCCCATTAATCGCTATTACTAATGGTAATGCTAATCCATTAAGCTGTGGGTTGGGGCAATACTTTACACATATTTTAAAGGCAGGGCCTGATGGGCGCTCTAAGCCTTATCCTGATATGTTTGATAAGGCAGCTTCGTTACTTAAACTCCCTCATCAGAATATTTTGCATGTAGGCGATCATCTAGTGACGGATGTAGAGGGCGCGGTTAAAAGTGGATTACAGGCGTGTTGGATTAATTTAGATAATCGCAGTTTGTTTACTGAAGGTGAAACACGCGTTATGCCTCATATTGAGATCACTGAATTAGCTAAACTGGTTGAATTAATTTAGTCATAGACGCGCTCTGTGCAGGTCTTTATCCACTTTTCAGTGGGCATAGTTTTGCATCGGGCGTAAAATCCTGTTAGTTTGTTGCTTAATAAACTAACTTCTGTATATATCCACAGTATTTCTCTTCACTCAATGATTGGTAATTATGGACGTCTCATATCTGCTCGAAGGCCTTAACGATAAACAGCGCGAAGCCGTTGCAGCACCGCGTGTAAATATGCTGGTACTTGCAGGTGCTGGTAGTGGTAAAACACGCGTATTAGTACATCGCATTGCTTGGTTATTATCTGTTGAACAAGCCTCTCCTTTTTCCATTATGGCGGTAACATTTACTAATAAAGCTGCAGCAGAAATGCGTCATCGTATTGAGGACTTGATTGGTACTAGTCAAGGGGGAATGTGGATAGGTACCTTCCATAGTCTCGCCCATCGTTTATTACGGGCGCATTATCTTGATGCTGGTTTACCTCAAGACTTCCAAATCATTGATAGTGATGATCAATACCGTTTAATTCGTCGTATCGTAAAATCCATGGCTCTTGATGATAAGCAATGGCCTCCTCGTCAAGGTATGTGGTATATCAATGGAAAGAAAGATGAGGGACTCCGCCCACAACATATTCAGACCTATGGTAACCCCGTGGAAACCACATGGTTAAAAGTCTATCAAGCTTATCAAGAAGCTTGTGATCGTGCAGGCTTAGTGGACTTTGCGGAGTTGTTATTGCGTGCCCATGAGTTGTGGCTGAATAAACCACAAATTCTAGAACACTATCAACACCGTTTTACCAATATCTTAGTGGATGAATTCCAAGATACTAACCGTATTCAATATGCTTGGATCAGGATGTTGGCAGGACAGACTGGTAAGGTGATGATCGTCGGTGATGATGATCAATCTATTTACGGTTGGCGTGGGGCTCAAGTTGAAAATATTCAAAACTTTTTAAATGAATTTCCCGGCGCTGAAACCATCCGCTTAGAGCAAAATTACCGCTCCACCAGTAATATTCTAAAAGCCGCTAATGCCTTAATTGCTAATAATAGCGATCGCTTAGGTAAAAACCTATGGACAGAAGGGGCTGAAGGCGAGCCGATTTCACTCTATTGTGCATTTAACGACCTAGATGAAGCGCGTTATGTAGTAGGGCGTATTAAGCGTTGGCATGAAGAGGGAGGCGCCCTTGCAGATTGTGCCATTCTTTATCGTAGTAATGCCCAATCGCGCATCATGGAAGAAGCGCTATTACAAGCGAATATGCCTTATCGTATTTATGGTGGACAGCGTTTCTTCGAACGTCAAGAGATCAAAGATGCCCTCTCTTATATGCGTTTAACAGCGAATCGTCACGATGATGCCTCTTTTGAACGTGTTGTGAATACGCCAACGCGTGGAATTGGTGATAGAACCTTAGATGTGGTTCGCCAAGTAGCCAGAGATAACCAAATCACATTATGGGAAAGTGCATTACAGGTTATCGAGCATAAAATGCTAGCAGGCCGGGCTATTGCGGCAATTGCGCGCTTTTTAGAATTAATTGAGACGTTAGCAAATGAAACAGCGGATATGCCGTTGCATGTGCAAACAGACCGTATTATTCGCGATTCTGGCTTAAAAGCGATGTATGAGCAGGAAAAGGGTGAAAAAGCACAAGCGCGGATTGAAAACTTGGAAGAGCTGGTGACGGCGACTCGTCAATTTAGCTATCAAGATGAAGACGAAGATTTAATGCCATTGCAAGCTTTTCTCTCTCATGCGGCATTAGAATCAGGAGAAGGACAGGCTGATGCGTATCAAGATGCTGTTCAATTGATGACACTACACTCGGCGAAAGGGCTAGAGTTCTCACAAGTGTTTATTGTCGGGGTTGAAGAAGGCATGTTCCCAAGCCAGATGTCCTTGGATGAAGGTGGGCGCTTAGAAGAAGAGCGTCGGCTAGCTTATGTTGGCGTGACGCGTGCCATGAAAAAGTTAACACTTACTTACGCTGAAAACCGCCGTTTATATGGTAAAGAAGTGAGCCATCGACCTTCGCGCTTTATTGGCGAGTTACCAAAAGAGTGTGTTGAAGAAGTACGGTTACGGGCGACGGTTTCACGTCCCGTGAATCATCATCGTTTAGGTACACCGATTGTTAGTAATGATACAGGTTACTCCCTTGGTCAACGGGTTAAGCACCCTAAATTTGGTGAAGGTACTATTATTAATATCGAAGGTAGCGGTGAACACTGCCGATTACAAATAGCCTTTAATGGTGAAGGTATTAAGTGGTTGGTTGCTGCTTTTGCACGATTAGAGTGATTGGCTATTTATTGACACTGTTAATTTTTTAAAAGAGAGCAATATAAAAAAACACCCTTACTAATCTAGAAGATAGTTAAGGGTGTTTTTTTTAATGAACATATAATTAACCGAATTAATAATTCCGTTACAGATTATTTTAACGGAGTTAGCTGATGAAAATTACTTCTGTATTATTTGATACTTATTATCCAATTAAGCCTGTGACAAAAATCACTGAGGATTTCTCTGTTGATAAAATGCCCCCTGTGGAGCCTATTTATGAGCAGCGTTTTGATACTTACCAGCCTAGTGCTCCTGCCAACCCGTTTGAAGAAGATCTCTATTGTCGATTATTACGACATCAACGTGATTTTGTGCCGCGCATGAATCTCTATTTAAGTGGGGTGATCGGTGCTATCCGTATTGCAACTAATTCTACATCAACATTCTTTAGACGCTCACAACGCCGTATAGAAGCGATAGCAATGGGTTGTAATACAAAAGAAGAGCACTCAAGCCCTGCCAGAAAGGGGTATCTTTCTGGCGCTTTCATTAGTATTGATAATTTAGCTCAATAGTAAGTATGTGCTAACTTCGTCTTAAACGTTGCTGAGTGTAGAGTGCATCTAAAGTAAATAAGATAAGGGCGACCCAAATAAACCCAAAGGTCACTAAACGCTCCGCATCGATTTGTTCTCCATACACCATAGTGGCGAGAATAAACATCAATGTGGGTCCTATATACTGGAAAAATCCTAGGGTAGATAGACGCAAATGTTGAGCTGCTTCGGTAAAGAGCAGTAAGGGTACGGTGGTGATAACCCCTGCAGCAATCAGTAATGTATTTAGCGACCAGCTATTTTCTAACATATTGCTGGTGGGTGAATGGGTAAAAAAGAGGATATAAACTAAAGCAACAGGAAACAGCCACAGTGTTTCTATTGTCATACCCGTTTGTGCATCTACCCCAAGTTTTTTACGTAATAGTCCATATAGGCCGAATGTGACTGCTAAACTAAGGCCGATAACAGGTACAGAGCCGAATTGCCATAATTGGATAAAGACGCCAGTAAAGGCTAAACTTACGGCGAACCATTGCATACGGCGAAAGCGCTCGCCTAAAAAAATCATACCGAATAACACATTAACTAATGGATTAATAAAGTAACCAAGGCTGGCTTCTAACATAAATCCGTGGTTAACCGCCCATATATAGATAAGCCAGTTACTGGCAATAATCACCGCAGTAAGTGCTAACATTAGTACTTTTTTGGGCTGACGAACAAGTTGGCGTAAATAGGGCCAATGGCGAGTGATCGACATTAAAAGCAACATAAAGAAGAATGACCATAAAATACGGTGTGTTAAGATCTCTTCTGCGGGCACTTCTTGAATGCTTTTAAAATAGACAGGGGCAATACCCCAGATCAAATAGGCGCCTAGGGCACATAAAACGCCTTTTAAAGTGTTTTTCTGGCTCATGCTATCTCTGGTATTGATGGAAATGAAATATGTGACGGGGTTATCATACCCAATGACATTATCTAATGTGTCATTAGGCATGTTTTTTTACAAGTAATTAATATTAATCTACCTAAGATAATGGATAAGTCGCATCAGCCAACAATATAAGTTGCTGTGCCGCTGGCGATATGAACTTGTTTTTCATTGTGTAATTCAACCCTTGCCACAGAAACTTTATTACCACTACGTAGTATATGACTACTTGCGGTAAAACATTCCCCTCGCCCTGGGCGTAAATAATCAACACGTAGATCGATAGTGCCCATTTTGGCCAGTTTTTGTTCGAGTTGCTCTTGGGATATAGGGGCTAGACGTGTTAGGGCATTACCTACACAGACTAAACCTGCACTTACGTCTAACACCGAGGCTATCATGCCACCATGTAAAATGCGTTGTGCGATATTGCCAACCAGTTTGTCTTGGTAGCGAAATTGGATCTCAGCATAATCTTGTTCGAAGCGAATTAATTCTAAACCTATCAGTTGATTAAAAGGCATTTGATAGACAAAAACATGTCCAATCAACGCTTGTGCTTCTTCCAGTGTTAATATTTTCTCCATTTTAAAGTTCCTCGACATTTTATTATTAGGTTAATGTTTTGTTAATAATAGATGACAAAAAGGTAATTTCCCATTCATCAGGTTAATAGAGTGTCGAGAAAATATATGAGATTTAATGGAAATAACGTGTAAAATATGGACGCCTAACGCGAATAAAGCTGATTTATAAGCGCTCACGACAAATATTAAGTGCTATCTTTTATATTGTTCACTAATAATACAGGATAATTAACTATGCGTTACATCCGTTCTTTACTCACGGTGATTTTAACCTACCCTGTATGGGGAGTGGCGGCGGAGATATCACCTGTATCATCTCCAACACCGTTGGTTCAGGGCAGTATTATTTCCGGTCTATTACAAGAGTATGATTCACCCTTTGTACTTTACCCTTATGAATCTAATTATATTATTTACACAAAAACCTCCGATATGAATAAAGAGGCGATTGCCAGTTATGATTGGGGTCATAAGGCTAAAAAAGATGAAGTTAAATTTCAGATAAGTCTTGCATTCCCGCTGTGGCGTGGCATTGCCGGGGAAAATTCTGTATTAGCGGCTTCCTATACGCAACGCTCTTGGTGGCAGCTAAGTAATAAAAAAGAGTCTGCGCCGTTTCGTGAAACCAACTATGAACCACAACTATTTTTAGGTTGGGCGACGGATTATCAATTTGCCGGTTGGACATTAAGAGAAATTGAAACGGGATTTAACCATGAATCGAATGGCCGCGCAGAGCCTACTTCACGAAGTTGGAATCGTGTTTATGCACGTTTTATGGCGCAAAAAGGTAATTTCCAACTCGATCTGAAACCTTGGTACCGTTTTAATGAAAGTGCTAAAAATGATGATAATCCCGATATTAATCGCTATATGGGATATTACCGCTTAAAAGCGGGTTATCGTTTAGGCGAAAGTACGTTTACTTTAACAGGGCGTTATAACTGGAGTAGCGGATACGGTGCTGCCGAGCTAGGCTGGAGCTATCCTATTACCAAGCATGTACGCTTTTATACCCAACTATTTAGTGGGTATGGGGAGTCGATGATTGATTATAATTTCCGTCAAACTCGTATCGGTGTCGGCGTTATGCTCAATGATATGCTGTAATTTTCTTCATTCTAGGGTAGCATAACACGACAAGTGGTGATGGCACCTTTATACTGGTGCCTTTTCTTTTACTCCTCATTATCGTTCTTACCAGCTTTTCAGAGGAATGGCGTGTCCACAGCAGAAGTTCTTAATTCAATGCCATCAGCTCAGGTTATTTTGCGCGAAACCTTTGGTTATCAGCAATTTCGACCAGGCCAGCAAGAGATTATTGATACCATTATCACCGGGCGCGACTGTTTAGTCGTCATGCCGACGGGAGGGGGAAAATCGCTTTGCTATCAAATACCTGCGCTTTTGCTTGATGGCTTAACCGTAGTTGTTTCTCCGTTGATTTCCCTAATGAAAGATCAAGTTGATCAACTCTGCTTACATGGTATTGACGCGGCATTTCTTAACTCAACTCAAAGCCGAGATGAACAACTGCAAGTACAAATGCGTTGTCAACGGGGTGAAATAAAACTGTTATATATTGCACCTGAACGCCTAATGATGGAGAGTTTTCTTCACCATTTAGTGCAATGGCAGCCTGCTTTATTAGCGGTGGATGAAGCACACTGTATTTCTCAATGGGGTCATGATTTTCGCCCTGAATACCGAGGAATTGGCTTATTAAGACAGTATCTTCCTGATGTCCCTATTATTGCGTTAACGGCGACAGCTGATAATACAACACGTCATGACATTATTAATCAGCTCGCGTTACGCACTCCTTTAGTTCATATTAGCAGTTTTGACCGCCCAAATATTCGTTATACTTTAGTTGAAAAATATAAACCGCTCGATCAACTTTGGCTGTTTATTCGTGGGCAGAAAGGAAAATCAGGCATTATCTATTGTAATAGTCGCAGCAAAGTAGAAGAGACCGCTGAACGACTAGGTAAGCGAGGATTAAGTATCGCGGCTTATCATGCGGGTATGGATATTGCCACACGAGCAAAAGTGCAAGATGCTTTTCAACGCGATGATTTGCAGATTGTGGTCGCAACGGTCGCTTTCGGCATGGGAATTAATAAACCCAATGTACGTTTTGTGGTTCATTTTGATATTCCGCGTAATATTGAATCTTACTATCAAGAAACGGGACGCGCAGGACGCGATGGTTTACCTGCACAAGCGGTGCTGTTTTATGATCCCGCGGATATGGCTTGGCTACGTCGTTGTTTAGATGAGAAGCCAGAAAGTGAACAAAAAGCGATTGAATCCCATAAATTAAATGCCATGGGGGCTTTTGCCGAAGCACAAACTTGTCGACGTTTAGTGTTACTTAATTACTTTGGTGAACACCGCCAACAAGCTTGTGGTAACTGCGATATTTGCCTTGATCCACCTAAACAATATGATGGGTTAGTGGATGCACAAAAAGCGTTATCTTGCATCTATCGTACCGGACAACGTTTTGGCATTGGTTATATTGTTGAAATTTTACGCGGTGCCAATAATCAACGCATTCGCGATAATGGTCATGATAAATTGCCAGTTTATGGTATTGGTAAAGCCCATAGCCATGAATATTGGATGAGTGTGATCCGCCAATTGATCCATTTAGGTATGGTTGCGCAAAATATCGTTCATCGTTCTGCATTACAATTGACTGAGATAGCTCGACCGATATTGCGTGGTGAGGTGTCATTACCCTTGGCAGTACCACGACTATTAAGCCCAACAAAAAGCCGTTATCAGCAAACAAAAAATAGTCATCGACAGTACGATAGGAAATTATTTGCGAAACTACGCAAATTACGTAAATCTATTGCTGATGAAGAAAATATTCCACCCTTTGTGGTATTTAATGATGTCACACTGATTGAAATGGCGGAACAATGCCCTGTCTGCCCTGATGAATTGTTGTTGATCAATGGGGTAGGACAACGAAAACTAGAACGATTTGGGCCAGCATTTATGACACTTATCCGTGATCATATTGAGGGGTTCGAATAGCGCCAACGAGGAGGAGCCGAATGACAACCACACTTTTTCAGCACATGTGGTTATCTCGTGAAAAGCAATTCTCTGCTTTTACGAATGGTATCTTATTGGACTTTTGGAACCAACGACAGGAAGGCGAATTTACCGGAGTCGATGGCGTGAGCATTCGCTATGTTCATTGGCGCTCTTCATCACACAAAAAAGCGTTGGTGATCTGCTCTGGTCGTAGTGAAAGTTATGTAAAATATCCTGAAGTGGCCTTCGATTTTTATCATCTTGGTTATGATATTTTTCTTCTCGATCATCGGGGGCAAGGATTATCAGGGCGCTTATTAGATGATCCGCAAAAAGGCCACGTAGAAAAATTCAGTGATTATGTCGATGATTTATCGACATTTATTGATACTATAGTTTTGCCTTATCACTATCAGCACTATTTTGCGTTAGCCCATTCGATGGGCGGCGCTATTTTAGCCAGCTACCTATTACGTAAACCAGATACTTTCCAAGCCGCCGCACTGTGTGCGCCGATGTTTGGGATTAATTTACCAATACCACGCTGGGTGGCTAATTTTTTAGTTAACCGTGCAGAACAAAGTGTTTCAGAAAGAAATAATTACGCGGTATCAACGGGCAAATGGTTTCCTTTGCCATTTATCTTGAATGTATTGACTCATAGCCATGAAAGGTATCGTCGATACTTACGTTACTATGCCGATTTCCCTCAATTACGCTTAGGTGGGCCGACCTATCATTGGATGAAAGAGAGCCTAGAAACGGGGGATTGGCTGATTGAACATGCAAAAGAGATTAACACCCCTTTGCTAGTACTTGAAGCTGAGCTAGATAAAGTGGTGGATAATCGGGGAGTAAGGGCTTTCTGTGATGGTTATAGTCAGTCCAGAACAAGAGAAGAAAAGCAAAAATTGCCACTTGTGATTGAAGGTGCGCACCATGAAATCTTGTTCGAAATAGATAAGCTACGCTCACAAGCATTAATTGAAATCTGTGAGTTTTATGATAAGCATTTATTTTAATCAGGAATGTGTATGTATTCGATAGTTGCTTCTGATCTTGATGGCACCTTGTTATCACCTAACCACTTATTAACTCCCTATACCAAAGAAACGTTACATCTGCTTATTGAAAAAGGGATCCATTTTGTGTTTGCCACAGGACGTCATCATATCGATGTGGCACAAATTCGTGATGGGCTTGGTATTGACGCGTATATGATCACTTCAAATGGGGCTCGAGTACACAATACGCAAGGCACTCTTATTTTCAGTCAAGATCTTGAACCTGAAATCGTTTATGACTTAGCCCTAATGGTGTTTGATCACCCAGATATTGCAACGAATATTTATAGCAGTGATGACTGGTATATCAATAAAGAAACGCCTGAATTAAAAGAATTTTTTAAAGAATCGGTATTTAATTACCGTCTATTTGAGAAAACAGGCTTCCCAACAACGCAGGTGTGCAAAGTCTTTTTTACCTCAGAAGATCATGAATTGTTAGTTGAGTTAGAAAAGAAAATTAATCAACGTTGGGGTAATAAAATTAACGCAAGTTTTTCGTTGCGTAATTGTCTAGAGATTATGGCGGGTGGGGTATCAAAAGGAGAGGCACTACAAAAAGTCGCTAAGCTGATGCAACATTCAGTCAAAGATGCCATTGCATTTGGTGATGGTATGAATGATAAAGAGATGCTACAGATGGCGGGTAAGGGCTGCATTATGCAAAATGCCCACCAGCTACTAAAAGATCTATTACCGGATATGGAAGTGATTGGCTCAAATGTTGATGATGCTGTTGCACACTATTTACGTAAGTTGTATCAGGTTTAATCACAACCAATGGGATAAATTAAAAGGCGGATAATACTTCCGCCTTTTAGTTTAAGAGCGCAATTTACTTAATGATATTGCAGGGTAAATTGCAGTGTTCCATCAGCTTTGCCTGCGGTGGTAGTCTCAGAAGTTTGTATATAACCCGCTTCTAAAGGAATAGAAAAATTACCACTGTTATTCTTTTCGCTCACCGTTATCAATTTTCCTAACTCAATAGGTTGGTTTTGGTATTTCACCTGAATGCCATAGCCTTTGGCTGTGTTGCTATCATTGGCATTATTAAGGCTAATTGTGCCGGCGGTTTGGCTAGCATCAGGGGTGCCATCGAATTTTATCTTAATGGGTGAAACGGGATCACAATCTAAATCGATATTCACATCTTGTAGACTATCAGGGCTAACAGAGCCAACACCATTAAAGCTCGATTTTGCCACAGAGCCTAAAGGAACATTAATATTATTATTGATAACTTCACAGCCACTGGAAACAATATTAAGGGGATTAAGGTAAACCTTTGGTTCAGTACGGCCAGTATTGTCACTGGTGATAAATCCCCCATTGTGATACAAAATCAGCATAGCAACCCATGTGCTTGGAATGGTTTGTGATTTGATATTGTTACGCAGTTTATATAACGTCATTTTTAAAGAAGCGGTATAACTACTACGGTTTAAGTTACTTGTGCAAATAAGGCGATTACTGTAGTTGCCATCAACATTATATAGTCCATCGACATAAGCGGAACCGGTGCAACCGACAGTAATAGTCCCGTGTAGGGTATAACCGATACCACTAGTCCCTAATTCACGCACATAGGCACTGCCTACTTTAGGGCTGGAAGCTGAAATATAGCCGGGCAAGTAGATCCCCGCTTGTACTGGGCCTGTGATATTCCACCAAGTCCAGCCATACATAGTGCCTAAGTCAATCGTTGCCAGCTCTGTTAAAATAGGCGCGGTTCTTGAAACATAAATTGGATTGTTATAACTCACCGTTCTAGTGGTTGTATCGGCACGATATTCAGCAAAAGCGGTTGATGTATACAAAAGTGCAGACAGACAACCCAAAGTTATATATTTATTCATATTTATCACCTATCTGCAGTCCAGTTGTAAAAATTGAATTTTCTCGAGCGATAGATCGGCGTTTAATGTTGCTTGGCACTGTTCGGTAGCACTATTCCCCCATTTGGCTTGTAGTTGACTACTTGCAGGTACACCATTTAGGAAAACCTCACCATCATTAGCCACAATCCCACTGGAAATCACTTGTCCATCTTGGCTAATTTCAACTTGGCTACCGAATGGTAAAGGTTTACCGTTATAAGAGAGGTTCACTAATACTCTTGCACCCTTGCGAGCTTTAAAATCGGCTAAAACAATCGCGCCTTTCGTTGGGATCACTGTTGTTGAAGTGAGTTCCACATCGTTGTTTCCCTTTAAGGAAGCGGGATCAACCGTTACTCTATTGCGTTCATAACGGGAAACGTTAGGGATAACGGCATAACCTTGAGCATTGGTATATAAACTTTGTGCACTGCTAATTTTCAAATGATCAATATCTTCCGCTTTGATTAAAATAGCGGAGTCATAGATAGTGCGAGATGGGGTTATTCCATCTTGATGGATTAATAACGCGCCAGTTGCTCCCCAATTCACTGACTGGAAACGTTTATCATAGTTATAACCAGCACTGATTTCGCCGCCCGAAGCACTATAACTACCATTGATAGCACCGCTATATTCTTGGCGAGTATGGTTATAGTTTTGCGAAATATCATACTGAAGATTGTTATCTTCGAGACGAGTACCACTTAAACTTACAGAACTTATCGAATCACCTTGTTTACTGGTGTTATAACGATAACTTAACCAATTGTTATTGCTGGTCATATTGAACGGCAGGTTAAAGTTAATCGATAAAATTTGATCGGTTAATTCACTTTCTTGCCGTTTATTATAGGCATAAGAAATACTATAACTGAGTGAGCGATAATTAGAGTTAAAGCTTAGGTTGATATTGCGATCGACTCTATCTTGATACCAATAGTATTGCTGATAACCATTTAAAGAGAGGTAACCAAGCTCTCCTAATGCTTGCGATACTGAGATCTGAAACTGTTTTTTCTTACGATAAAGCTGTGAAAAGCGTTCATTCGTGGTTGAAAAATCATAATAATCTTTAGTTGAGTAGCGATAAGACGCTAATGAAAATCCTGTTTTGGTATCCGGTAAATATTTTGAATACTGGACACGATAAGATTGCCCTTGTGCTTTATGGTTATCGATAAGCGTGGTATTTGCATGAGTTATATCGGCTGAAATCGCCCCTAAATAACCCATATTTACGCCGGCACCTATCGCATAAGCTTGATAATCTGCTGAAAGTAGCGTACCTCCATAAAGGGAAAAATTATAAGGTAAGCCGTAAATGGCAGAAGCTTGTAAAAAGGTCGGTTTTCGCTCTGCGCTATCAGCATTATATTTCCCCAAGTCGAGACTATATTTTAAGTTCCCAGCTCGTTGCATCATGGGGACTGCAGAGAAGGGTTGGGAAAATGTACGTTTGCTCCCATCAGCTTCTTCAACAGTCACTTGTAAATCACCACTATAAGAGGTGGGATAGAGATCTGATATTTCAAATTCACCGGGAGGAACAGAGGTTTGATAAATAACACTATTATTTTGGCGAATAGTCACCATTGCGTTGCTTTGTGCAATTCCTCTTACAACAGGAGCAAAGCCACGCTGACTTTGTGGCAACATGCTTTCATCTGAGGCTAATTTAATACCACGATAAGGAACACTTTCTAACACATCATTACTTGATGCGGTTTCACCTAGTGTTAATCGACTTTTTAAACGGCGGATATCGCGTTCAACGTAAGTTTGTAGACTGTTCCATTCTGCGGCGTTATCACTATTTTTGTTGTAAGTGCTGTGATTACGTACACGCCAAGCGCCTAGATTAATACCACTGCGTAATCCTAAAAAGATATTGTCACTGTCTTTTTGGTCTCGATACCAATATTTATTCTGACGATAGGTGTAATTAATAAAGGCTGCATTAATCCCATCATTCCATTCTGTGGGAGATATATAACCTTGCCCATAGTTATATAATGCAATTTGTGGGATCGAAAATGATAATCGCGCACGTGAAAAATCATATTTATATGTAGCATTAGGAATAACACGAGCAATATCCGTTATTTTACTACTATCAGGTTGTTGGCTAAACGCGTCTGTAACGGACCCTTTGACTCCCCAATTGAGTAAATCCTGTTTACTGATTTCAGGCGCCAGCACTTTTTTATCGTCATCAAAAATAAAACGAATTTGACGATTATCGATAAGTTTATCGTTAAGATAAATATCGACAGAATAGACACCTGGAAGTTGTCCTCCTGCATAGGACAGGTAATTCAGACTGTTAATATCTGCAACGTGATTTTCGATACCTAAATTAAGTGCTTCAGGATTAAAAATATCTTCAGCAAGAACAGTATAAGGGAATAAAACAGTCGTGATAGCAATAGCTAACACTCCACGACGATAAAGATTATCTGCCATGTTGATGGGTAATCGTTTTGTAGATACTGCTATCATAGAAAAAGTCATCGCCGTATACTCTTAATTTAATACTTTATCTACAGTCGCACCGTAATCATTGATAAATTGAACGGTAACTTTCTGCGGAATATGATTTTCTTTTAGCAAGACCACTTCTTGGTGAGGATTAACAAAATCATTAAATGGGTAGCGTTTATCACCCACTAAGATATGTTTAATTGTCAGGTGATACGGCGTATCGTTATTTATTACTAACCCTTTATTTTGTTTAGATAATTTCACCTTATCAAAATCAAGTGGTTCAATATCATGGGCACGGAGAAACAATTTAAATTGAGAGTTAATCACTAATTGGAGTTGATTCTCTGGACTTTTTTCCATCGGTGGAATGGATTTGATATTGAGCCAATAAACCACTTCTTGGTTTGATGCCAAAGGTGCTCCGGTATATGAAATTCGCGCCGTGCCTGAACTATCTGGCTCAATACGAAATAGTGGAGGTGTTGCAATAAAAGGTGTTTTTTCATCACCTTGATAAGCTGAAACCCAACTTTGAATTAAATAGGGTTTTTCCTTATCCGTATTCATAATTGGAATACTGATTTCACGTAGATTATCGTCATAGACAAAACGTGTTCCTCCCACACTTATTCCAGCAGCTTGGCTAGCCGTTATGAGGGAAAATAGTAAAAATAATATTAGGAAAATATTCTTTTTCATAAGTGGCCATAAGTTTGAGGAGAGGTGAGAGGGTAATGGTGATTACCCTCATATTTATCATTTATTATTTATATTGGATGCTATATACAGCAGAGCCATTGGCAGGGCCTGGTGTTGCCGCATCAGTTGCTTTATAACGAGCAATGTAGTCTAGGTTAATTTCCGTACCTGTGATCTGTACATCTTGTGAATCGTCATACAGTTTGATTTGGGAAACAGCATCTTTCTCAAATAACGCGATACCTACGTTAGTTGCGCCACCAGAAACTTGATCTATAGCTAAGATATCTCTGTCGCTTGCATCACGAGTACCGCCAAAACGTACGGCTACCGTGGTATCAACAGGGCAGTCGATTAATTTAATGGTAAAATCTTTCAGGCCAGCAACTTCCCCTTTGGTTGCTAAGCTTTTAGAAGAAACTTTGCCTAAGTCGACGGTTAAGTTTTTAGAAGAGCCATCAACAGTACATGCTTGATCGGTTATTTCTCCCGTAAAGTTAATTGTGCCTGATGCTAAAGCAGCAGGTGCTGAGAATATAGAAAGAGTCACTCCTAATGCACAGAGTGATTTATTTAATTTGCTCATGATCGGTCCTATATAAAAAGTAAGCGAACTTACTTTTTAATCTATTTATAAGTATATATGTGTATAAATTTATTTGCATAGACAGTATGCCGATAAAATATAACACTGCTAATTTTTTAAGTTAATAAACATTTACATGAGTTTTTTTGTTCTTACATCAAATTATTTAATATGTCGTAATTTAATTAAAATGATTTTTTATTAAAAGTTTTTAGATATTTGTTGAATAGCTAATTGTTGATAATAAACTTTGCAAGTTTTCATTAATAAATGAATTTTTATTCAAATATAAATAGAATTTATATTCCTTCTCTTTTTTATGCGTTATTAATTGTTTTATTGTTTTTTTATTCAATTCATCTTGAATAAAAATAAGGGGGAGACGTGCATAACCTAAACCATGCTGAATTAAGCTAATTGCTGTCTCTACAGAGCCAACTTGAATGACTTGGGCCTGATTATCAGTATCGGGTGAATCAGGAGAAAGAGAAATACAGCTATGCCTTTGTAATTCCTGTAATAATTCCTCATCTTGTAGTTTCTGTAATGGGCTATCTGGATGTGATACTAAGGTAGTTGTAATGCTTTCTAAAACAATAGGTTGCAGTGATTTAATATAATAAGGTGACACAATTAAATCATATTCTTTTTGCGCTAAAATTTCTGATTTGCTGAGAGAATTCCTATAAATATTAATATCATACTGTTTATTCTGCTTAATAAATTGTGAGATTTTATTTAAAAAAAGATCAGCGACATACATTGGGTCAATTAGTACGTTAATTTTTAACTTATTGTTAATCTTGATGTTTTTTGCCTTTTTTTCTAGAGATAATGCTTTTTCTGTCACTTCTCGAGAAAGTGTTAGCAATAGTTCTCCCTCAGTAGTTAATACTGCGCGTCTTTTTTCTAAAGAAAGTATTTCTATACCCAAGGTTTGTTCTAACTTATTGATAGTATAGCTAATTGATGATTGAGTCCTATGTAACACATCAGCGGCTTGAGCAAAGCCACCGTAATCAACAACAGCTTGTAAGGTGATCCATTGGTCTAATGTTGTGCGGGATTTTTCCATAATGGAGTCCTTCTTATTATTGTTTATTAATAATGCATTTTAAACGAAGCTAGCAATATATCTTAGCATTGTTAATAGGTAATAATACGCATTTTTTTTGTGAGTTAAAAAAATATTAACATTATAAGTTGTAATGCTACTTTTTAATTAGAGAAGAATATTTATAGTTATTTTTTATTGTTATCTTTGAATATAACACTTAAATTTTTATTTTTTTATATGTAATTTTTATAACTATTGTTTTTATTTTCATTAATACTCCACTTAAGTTTTAGTATTTTTTTAATATAAATTGTTAATTGATGATTTATATTTCTTATTTGTGTTTTTTATTTTTCTTTTTTCATTTTATTTTTTTATTTTGTTTTTATTAAATATAAATATTAATTAATTTCTTAATTACTTATTTTTTAATAAATATGTTTATCTATTATATTTAAAAATAAAGATAAAAAAGAAATTGGCCAAGTTAGTGTTCACCTCGTGTGAAGAGAAAACAAACCTGCGTATATAATAAATTAATACACTTATCTTTTTTAGACTACTTGTTGGTGTTTCATATAGCAATTTGAATGATTTTTGCTACGTCACGCTGATGCAGCAAGGAAAAGGAGAGGATAATGATAGGTTAAAAAATAAACTAAAATTATTTGACTTAAGTTAAACAAAAATTAAATATGATAAAAATAAGTAAAATAAAATATCGAAAATAGTATTTTAATACTCATTTATTGAGTAAATTTAAGTATAAAAACGTATTTTTGTGATCTTTAGCAATAAAAAAAGATAGGCGTGTTTGCACAAATTTTTGAAGAATACAGAACAAATATGGCTTTTTATATTGCAAAAATTGATAAAAATTAAAATAAGAGAAAACAGTAAGCAACTAAGATGGTCGCTATTATTTCTTAATTCTTTACTTAGTAAGAAGGATCTTTGGTAATAAAAGAGATCTCTATAAGTAAATAGAAAACTAAGTAACATTTTATGATGTTCATATTCCAATATTGTATAATTATATATCGATAAAATAGTTTCATTGTGTTATTAATCATCAATTTTATTAAACAAAAAAGTGAAAAAAAAAGTTATTAATAGTGATAGGTAAACGGAGTGTGCATACCTATTGTGGTGTGACATGCGTCACACCAACAGAATAGCTGTTTATAACTGGCTGTTTGTATTGAATGCTAGGCGCATAACAGTGGTAAGAAGAGTGGTAACAAGAAGCAAAAATGCCACTATTTTGGTTTTTTCATTTAAATTAGTGGCATTTTTATTCAAAGTAATAGATGTAATTGACTACAATCCGCCTACTTCTCTTGGTGTTGCACGCATTGAAGTACTAATGGTATTACCCACCATATCTACCCGTGCTTGGAACGGCGGGAATGGTAATGGAATGCCATGCTCTGCAAAGGCTAGCAGAATATTTTGATGGATCTCATGTCTGGCTGGCATTCTATGTCCCATTTCTGCGGCATAAACACGTAACTCGAAGATTTGGATCCCTTGTTGTAGGTCAACCAAGTAAACCTCAGGAGCGGGGTTGTCTAAAATCATGGTAGAGCGTTTAGAGGCTTCTAATAAAACATTGGTCACTTGTTCACTATTGCAATCAGCTGGCGCAGGGATGGTCATTACGATACGTGTAATAGAGTCTGATAATGACCAGTTAATAAATTGCTCTGTAATAAATGCTTTATTAGGCACAATGATCTCTTTTCTATCCCAATCGGTGAGCGTGGTGGCTCGCGTATTGATTTTAGAAATATTCCCAGTCAAGTTACGGATAGTAACGGTATCACCAATACGAATTGGCTTTTCAAACAAGATCATTAACCCTGAGATAATGTTGGCAAAAATTTCTTGTAAGCCAAAACCAAGACCTACCCCCATAGCGGCAATTAACCATTGTAGTTTTGACCACTCAATACCTAATAATGAGAAACCAACAATACTGCCTATTAGGGTGATGCTGTATTTCGTTAAAGTGGTAATGGCATAACCTGTACCAGGTGTTAGATCTAAGTGTTGTAAAATTGCCAGTTCAAGCAGTGCTGGCAGGTTTCTTACCAATTGTGCCGTGATAATAATCACTAATATAGCGACTAAGATAGACCCCATGGTAATGGGCTGGATAGTATTGACGCCATTAACGGAGGAAGTCACATCCCATAGTCGGATATTATCGACAAAAGAGAAGGCTGTATTGAGCTCTGACCAGAGTAAAATCATGGACACGAGTGCAATCATGGTCAGAATAGAACGTACTAGACCAATAGATTGTGCACTAATCGCATCAAGGTCAATGGCTTGATCTTCCAACTCTAAGTTAGCGGTACTCTCACCACTGCTGCCAACAATGGTATTCTCATCTTCCCCTTTGGCTCGTTGAGCTAAAATTTCTGCCCGTTTTTGTTTGGCTCGTTCAAAGGCAAGCTTACGACGTTGGATCAGCATCCATCGTTGAATAATATGATAAATAATCAGCAAGGCAAACCAAATCGCCACAGACATCTCTAAGCGACCCAGTAATACGATGGAGGTTGAGAGATAGCCTAAGATAGCCGCGAGGGCTGCAAGAACAGGGGCAACAAGTAAGAACCACCATAAAATGGTATTTATCACATTATCACCAGAGCCATGTTTATCTAAGTAAAGCGGCACATGTGCCTTTTTTAGGCTTGAGGTAATAAAACTTAAAGCAATGCACAATAATAAAAAGCAAAAACGCCCAACCGTTGGCGCAAATTCTCTGTCACTATAGTATTCAAAGGTGATAAGCGACATCATTAACGGCACAATGACGAAAATCGACAGTTGATAAAAGCGCATCGCTTTTTTCACACGACTCTCTTTCCATTTAAATTGCGCGATAAATAACCCATTAGGGCGAGCAAAGGTAGCACTTATCATAAATAGCCATAGCACAGGGGCTGCGGCAGTTACACCATAACCAATCGCTCCCGCCATGGGATAACGCCATTCGACACTTTGTAAACCATATCCTACGGCAGACCATAATAGCGGTAGTGGTAAGGCGATTAATATTGACCAAAATACGGTACGCACCGTTAATGAGAAATGATCTTGAGTGACTTTACCAATGCGATTACTGACTCTTTCAAGAAACGCATTGTAATGCTTACGGGTACGAAGACTAAAACCGACAATAGATAGGGTGACCAGTAGATAGATAAAGGTATCTTGGTTTTTGAGCATGTTAACCGCAGCATGCCCTAATTGTGAGAAAGTATCTAATGAGAGTAGGCGAGTAATATCTTTAATTAATAAAACCGGATAATTGAGTTTTATTGGGCTGATATCGGCCACCCAGAACATATAGCGGTTTGTGGCATCTTTTGTCTCTTTTAAGGCATCCGCAAGTTGTGTTGTGGCTACTTTGAGTTTGGTTAACTCTAAGATTTGGGAGTCATAACCGGATAAAAGAGAATTGAGTAACTCTTGGCGCGCTTGAATGAGAGAGTCAAAAATATATTGCTGAGCTTCTGGTAGCTTTGAGCCATCGGCAGTTTCAGGAGGCTGGATTTTGCCTAGGTTTTCTAGCATCTCTTCATAGCCTAATCGCTCAACACGTAACTGAACGATATCTCTATCCAGCTCTTGAGAGCGGGGCATTTCAGGTAAGCGAGCCAATTGTGTTCTTAATGCTTCACCTAATGCCGTAGAGCCACTTAACCATTGGGCTTGCTCTCGAATGGTTGTGAGTGTCTGTCTTACTTGTTGGGTTTGTTGTGTTGTTAGACGCTGTTTTTCGGTTAACTCACTCATTTCTTGCGTCTGTTTATTGAGGATCTGAGAAAGTTGACGGTTAGTCTCGATTTGCTTAGTCAGAAACTCGGGGAGTTCGCCCCCTTGCTCGGCGAGCATCTCTGTCTTTTCTAAAGCGAGATCTGCCACTTCTTGGCGCTTAATATTCAGTAAACTACGCAATTGTTGCAGTTGTACATCAAGTCGTTGATAACGTTTTTTAAATAGCTCCAAGCGCAATCGAGTAATTTCTTGACGATTATTAGCAGAAAGTTGCGCCATTTCCAGCTCATTAACCATCGCTTTTCGTGCTGTGACTTCAGCTTGGGTTAATTTATTTTGTGCTTCTGCTAGTGGGGTGTTTGATGCCCCTATTGCCGCTAAACGCGCCGTTGCATCACTTAGTAAACGACGAGCTTCTGAAAGTTGCTGAGGGAGTAAATTGAGTGATTCGCTGATTTCACGGCTTTTATCTTGCTCTTGTTGTTGTAGCCGAGCTTGTTCCATCAGTTGGCTACTCACTTGAATGATTTTTTGCTCAAGCTCAGGAATAGTAATTTTTTCTGGAATTGTTGGAACTGAGTGACTCTCTTCGAGTAATTTAGCCCTTAGCTCTTGAGTGATCTGCGGATATTCATCAATAGTCTTTTGATAATTATCCGCATTAACTTGAGCTTTTTCACCATCATTTATCCAATTGATGGTGCCTTGTAGCGCCTGAACAGTTTCAATATCTTGAGGATTAGTACTGCCTTCAAGTTGTTTGATATCTTGACGTAATTTATCAACATCCGCAGCAAACACCGAAGTATTGAATGAGATAGTCAGAAAAAAGCTAAAAAGTAGACTGATTATCAGGCGCACAAGGTTTACTCCGAATTACGAATTATTCATTAATGGTATTATTATCGCAGGCCTTATGATCAGTGCCTGTGGCATTAATGATAGAGCCTAGTAGTTCTCCCATTAATGTTACAGAGCCGTTCATCAGATCTTTATTTAATTGAACACTATTTTCAGGGAAGAGGTTAATAACGGTCGAGCCTAATTTAAAGCGTCCCATCTCTTCACCTTTTTTCAGAAATATAGCGCCAACTTTATCCGCTTGAGGATAAGTCCAACGTTTAATAATACCTTCACGTGGTGGTGTTACCATGCCACACCAGACCGTTTCAATACTCCCTACAATGGTCGCTCCAACAAGAATTTGTATCATGGGACCAAATTGGGTGTCAAAAAGGCAAATAATACGTTCATTACGAGCAAATAAGTTAGGAACATTTGCCGCAGTTAAAGGATTAACAGAAAAGAGATCGCCGGGGACATAAATCATCTCTTTTAATAACCCATCGCAAGGCATATGAACACGGTGGTAATCCCGTGGTGAAAGATAGGTTGTAATAAATTGTCCATGGCGGAACTGGTCGGCCAAGGTAAAATTACCTGCTAGCAACGCTTCAAGGGTGTAAGAGTGCCCTTTGGCTTGTAAAATTTGATCGTCTTGGATCTGACCAAGCTGACTGACAGCGCCATCTGCGGGGAGAGCCAGTTGGTTATCTCCTTCAACAATAGGGCGAGCGCCATCTTTTAATGCACGAATAAAAAACTCATTAAATGTTGCATAAGCCTGAAATTGGCTCTCTTTCGCTTCATTCATATCAACTTTATATGCGCGAGCAAACATTTTGATAGCAAATTGAGTAACGCTACCTGCTTTTTTATTGGCAAACCAACCAGCTAGCTGTGTTAGCCATAATTTAGGCAATAGATACTGTAGTTTAATTTTTAGCTTGTCCAAAATGGCAACCTCTGGGATCGAACGATAAAAAATCGACAAAAGGGGTCTATTGTACCCACCCTTAATAGGGTTGTCAGTGAATCTATGCTTAAGAGTCTAAATTAATATTTTTACGCACTTTCACCTGACTCATACTTTCTAAAATACGATGATAGTTTTCAAATCGGGTTGGTGCGATTTCACCTTTATCTACGGCTTCGGTGATCAAGCAACCCGGATCGTCATTATGCTTACAATCACGGAATTTACAGCCCCCTAAGAAAGGTCGAAACTCAATAAAACCTTTGGTCACTTGCTCAGGTGTTAAATGCCACAAACCAAATTCACGTACCCCCGGTGAATCAATAACATCGCCTCCTAGAGGAAAATGGTAAAGACGCGATGCGGTGGTGGTATGTTGTCCAAGCCCTGAGTTGTCAGAGACTTGATTGACCAGAATACTTTCTTCCATTGGTGGTAAGAGAGTATTGAGAAGGCTCGATTTACCCACACCTGACTGGCCAGCAAAAATAGAGATGCGGCCAATTAATGCTTGAGTTAATGCTTCTAATCCCTCTTTGGTATAGCTTGAGACTTCAAGCACTCGATAACCAATATCTTTATAAATTTGCATCCACTCACTTACCATCGCTCGGCTTTCTGCATCTAACATATCGACTTTATTCAATACAATAAGGGGTTCGATATTTAAGGTTTCACAAGCCACTAAGTAGCGGTCGATAATATTAAGTGAAAGCTCAGGTAAAATGGCTGAAACAATAATAATTTGATCAATATTAGCGGCAATAGGCTTAATACCATCATAATAATCTGGGCGAGTGAGTACAGAAGTACGCTCATGAACAGCTTCTACAATGCCATTGACGCGCACATTTTCTTGGGTTTGTAATGCAGGGCGCCACACCACTCTATCGCCTGTGACTAGGGATGAAATAGTACGGCGAATATTACAACGGGTAATAGAGCCATCTGCAGCTTCAATATCTGCATGTTGCCCAAAGCGACTGATAACGAGGCCTTCGGTCGCTTCGCCTAATTGTGTATCGTCTAATTCAACGTGATTTTTTTTCTCTTTGCTTTGCAAACGCTTTTTATGATTTTCTTGTACTCGGCGTTGCTGGCCTTTAGATAATTTACGTTTTGTCACCGATCCTCACTTGTGTTATTCGGTTAGATGTTCTTTTGTCGTGCTTATTGAGTAAACGCGCTATGATAAAGGTTAAAATATCATGTCTCACTCTAAGAAACAGCTAGGATATATTATGTCAAAAAGCGAGAACAATCTTATCTGGATAGATCTGGAAATGACTGGCCTTGATCCTGAACGCGATCGTATTATTGAAATTGCCACTATCGTCACCGATCCCCAACTTAATATTTTAGCTGAAGGTCCCGTTATTGCCGTACATCAATCGGATAAATTACTCGCCTCGATGGATGAATGGAATACTACAACACATACGGCAAGTGGTTTAGTTCAGCGGGTTAAAGAGAGTCAGTATGATGATGCGGCTGCACAACAAGCCACTATCGAATTCCTTGAAAAATGGGTGCCACAGGGTGCATCACCGATCTGTGGTAATAGTGTGGGGCAAGATAGACGTTTTCTATTTCGCTATATGCCTGAATTAGAAAAATATTTTCATTATCGTTATCTCGATGTCAGTACACTAAAAGAGTTAGCTCGTCGTTGGAAACCTGAAATCCTTGAAGGATTTAAGAAAAAAAATACTCATCAAGCGTTGGATGATATTCGAGAATCTATTGCTGAATTAGCCTATTATCGCCAAACCTTTATTAAAGAGTAGAAATTAGCGGATTGATGGCTGATATTGCACCATTGTGACGATTTTATCGTCATGCAATCAAAAAAACGCATTTTTTTACTGATAAGGGCTTGCGGTTAAGCATTTTTCTCGTATAATGCGCTTCCCGTACCGATGAAGAATTTCGTTTGTACGGGTGTAAGAAAGACGCGGGAATAGCTTAGTTGGTAGAGCACAACCTTGCCAAGGTTGGGGTCGCGAGTTCGAGTCTCGTTTCCCGCTCCAATCTTTCTTCGATAGTTATCAGTATTAGCGACGCGGGAATAGCTCAGTTGGTAGAGCACAACCTTGCCAAGGTTGGGGTCGCGAGTTCGAGTCTCGTTTCCCGCTCCAAATCTTTCTTCGATAATTATCAGCACAAAACTTACCAAATGCGGGAATAGCTCAGTTGGTAGAGCACAACCTTGCCAAGGTTGGGGTCGCGAGTTCGAGTCTCGTTTCCCGCTCCAAATCTTCTTCCAAAGACTTCAATAAACTCAGTAAATTCTTATAAATCAAAGCGTTTGTCGTAATAGCATTAGCTAAGTTGTTTTTAGAAGTCGGCCTGTCTCTCTATGATAAGAATATACAGTAAGATATTTTTACCCTAAAAGTCGCCGAGTAAGCAGGGCTTGCATGTCTCGTCTGCCATCCGCAATAATAAAGATAACCACTTGTTTTGCTATTGTGTGATAGATGACACGATAAGGTTTAAAAAAGATTTGCCGATATTCACGAATACCTAAACTTTGTAATTCCTTTGGAATACAGCCTTTCATAGGAAAGTTAGCCAGTGTATTAGTGACCTTAAGCAGCTCATCTAATACATAATCTACATTATCTATGCTGTCGTGGTCGGCAATATAGTTATTGATGTCCTCTAAGTCTGTTTCGGCATCTTTCGTCATTACCACTTTATAGGACGCCATTGCGATTATTTCCTTTTACTTTTTAAACGCTGAACAACGCTTTTTATATCTTTTACTTCACCTGCTTCAACTTGTTGCTGACCTAACGCCAATATTTTAAGTAAGGCTAATGTTTCCTGTGTCTCTTCATAAAAGGTAATATCCTGAATAACCGCTTTTGCTTCGCCATTTTGAGTAATAATCATCGGTGCACCAGATTCAGTGAGTTTAGTCATCACTTCGGCGGCATTAGCTTTTAAATAACTAATTGGTTTGATTTGTTCTGAGTAACGCATATCTACCTTAATCAATAAGACTAAATTAAGTCTAAAAAAAGTCTAATCTGAGTGTGAAGAGATAAAAGCTAAAATGCAATATAGAAAACCTTTAGCGAAAACCGCTTAATGAACAGTCCAACTCTATGAGGTCACTTCAACAGGGCGGGGAGCAGTCACGCATAAGCAACAATACAAAGCGTTATTTTGTTTAATAACACCCAAATAAAGCTATTGCATTCTAAAAGTCACAAGGACATAACTATGGACAGGAAATAGCAATGCTTGTATAAAATATAACCAAAAAATCTTTATTTTCTCTCTCACTTTTTAAAAATGAGTCTACACTGTGGTAGGTGCAGATCAGCGATTGTAGCTAATACACTTAAAGCGAGTGACCCATTGCAGTGCAGAAAAAGGGAAATCGATAACAGCAAGAAAGATCAAGCTATTTTTTTGTGATCTATCTTTGATCTTTGCTTGCATTTCTATTTAGCCAGCACTAGAATGTGCGCCTTTCCTCGTTTAGGGGGGAGCTAAACCTCAGATCAATTTTTGTTGTTTAGGTTTTTATTCTGTTAAATATACTTTGAAGAGTATTTTTTATGAAGAAAAGTGTTTTTATGACTTTTCTTTGGAAAAAAGAGCCCGAGTTCTACTTATCTTAATATTCTTATCGAAATAAATTATCCACAATAAGATGCTCATAATCCTTGCATCTAGCACTAATTTATTTTTTTACTGCACAGAGTTATCCACAGGCTGCTATCATTGAGTCATTAGCATATTATGCTAGTGAGTTAAATATTGCTTTTATCTATCCAATTGATAAGTAAGTTTATTTTTATTTTTTTTTAATTTGTGCCACACTTCGCTTGAATTTTTTCTTCATATTGATAGACAAAGAGTTTTTATTTTATTCACAGGTGAAATTATCTCATCTTATGAGTATGCGTATCATGTTAAAAACTAAGCATCACGAGGTAGGCCCTTAGTTATTGCCCTTACTAGACGTTTTTGTTGTGAAGTCTGTATTTTTAGTGTTTTTTCTTCTCTTTTGGCTTTCTGTTGGGCGATAGCCCAGTGCAAATGTTCATCTAAAACCTCCCCTAAACCAAAGCGCTCTTGCAAGGCCAGTACAATTTTGTCCTGATAAGGGGCATTGCCTAACGCAACACTAATATTTCTTAGCCAACGTAAATAGCCAATTCGTCGGATCGGTGAACCTTCTGTAATACGCAGAAATTTTTCTTCACTCCATTGGAATAGATCCAGCAATTCTGGTGTATGTAAGGCACGGCGCGGAGAAAAATCATCTTCCTCTGTGAGCGAAGAAAAACGATTCCATGGGCAAATTAATTGGCAATCATCACAACCATAGATACGATTGCCCATCAAAGGGCGAAATTCTTCAGGAATAGCGCCTTCAAGTTCAATCGTTAGGTAAGAAATACAGCGACGAGCATCAATGGTGTAAGGCTCTACGATGGCGCCTGTTGGGCAAGTGGTCATGCAAGCTACACATTTACCGCATTGCTCTTCAACGGGAGAATCAATAGGCAAAGGTAAATTAATTAATAATTCACCGAGAAAAAACCAAGAGCCGGCCTGATTATTGATAACAAGTGAGTGTTTACCAACCCACCCAAGGCCAGCTTTCACGGCCAATGGTCGTTCCATTATCGGCGCTGAATCAACAAAAGGGCGAAAATTAACAATACCTTGATATTCAAACTGTTGGCAATATTGCGTAATTTTTTCACCTAATTTTTTAAGGCGTTGTCTTAATACTTTGTGATAATCTCTACCCAATGCATAACGGCTAATATAGCCTTGCTCTGGATTATTAAGGGTACGAGCAAAAGCGGCATCTGTTGGCAAATAGTTCATTCTGACGCTGATCACACGCAATGTGCCCGGCACCAATTCATGGGGTCTTGCTCGAGTCATGCCATATTTAGCCATCCATGCCATTTCACCATGATACTGTTTATCTAACCAAGCTTGTAAACGAGGCTCTTCGAGCGATAAATCAGTATCGCAAATTCCTGTTTGTTGGAATCCTAGTTCAGTTCCCCAACGTTTTATATTTTGAGCAAGGTGATGAAGATCGAGTGATGACATGAGCAACCGAAATAATAGCTAATAGGTGAGTCCTAAGAGTGCGCAGTGTATCATAGTGCAACGATAGGAAAAATCCTCGTAAGAAATAGATTTATGGTATGGTTATTTGAAATTGATTCTGATAATAATTTACTTTAAGTGAATATAAAAATGGTCTGTTTGCATGTGCTCTAACATGCTATTAACTAAGTCGTTATTACCTAACAATAGATTGTATGAATATGAAAGAATGGGTTGTTACATTAGAAAATGAAGCTGCAACAGTAAAACTAGGGCATTCAGTCGCAATGGCGACAAATAACCAAGGGCTTATTATTTATTTATTTGGTGATCTAGGGGCCGGGAAAACCACCTTTAGCCGCGGATTTTTACAAGCTTTAGGTCATCAAGGTCATGTTAAAAGTCCGACATATACCTTGGTAGAGCCTTATATGCTGACACCACGCCCAGTCTATCATTTCGATCTTTATCGCTTAGCTTCAGCGGAAGAGTTAGAATTTATGGGGATACGTGACTATTTTGCACAAGATCCACTGTGTCTCATTGAATGGCCTTCTCAAGGGGAAGGGTTTATACCTAATGCGGATTTAGAGCTTCATTTAAGCTATGAAAATGAAGGTCGTAAAGCCCATTTTATTGCCCTTTCACAGAGAGGGAATGCTGTTTTATCCCGTATTCAGTCTGCATAAAGGAATATTGATTATGTCGAGTCTCATCACTATTGTGAGCCAATGTCAGCGTTATATTGCCACCTTTTTGTTGGTTGTTCTGTCACTTTTTGTGGTGCAAATAGCACAAGCCGCTACGGTAACAGAAGTGAAGGCCGAAAATGGGGATGTGGCTACAACACTTACATTTTCGTTTAGTGGTGGGAAACCAAGCTATAGATATTATTCACTGAAAAATCCAGATAGGTTAGTGATGGATTTTAAGCAAGGTAGCCAAATAACGGGTTTACCTGTGACATTAAATCGTCAGCAATTAGCACAAAAAATTCGCACGACACAATCAAAAGATAGCCAATATCAAAGTATGGTGGTAGAGCTTGCCAAACCAGTGGTGGTGACGGAGCGCTTATTAAATAGCAATGGTGAATATAAGTTAGTACTTACTATCAAACCTATTAATGCTCGACAAAATAACAATACATCAACGACGGTCAGTGTAGTGGCGTTATCAGCAAACAAAGCCACAAATACGGTGGCTAATCAACAGATGGCGCCTTTGGTGACTACGCCTAAGCAACCCGTTGCACCTGTAGTACCGGTAAAGCCTCGCACAACCTCGAATAAGCCCGCGTCGAGCGATCGGCAAATAATTATTGCGATTGACGCAGGGCATGGGGGTCAAGATCCCGGCGCTATTGGGCAAAAAGGTAATCGTGAAAAAGATGTTACCTTAAGAGTGGCAAAAAAATTAGAAGCGATTTTGCGTAATGATCCTATGTTCAAACCCGTTTTAACCCGCAATGGCGACTATTTTATTTCTGTTGCTGGACGCTCTGAAGTGGCCCGTAAGCAAGGTGCCAATATGTTAGTGTCTATTCATGCCGATTCTGCACCTAATCGCAGTGCGCGCGGGGCATCTGTTTGGGTATTGTCAAATCGTCGCGCGAATAGTGAATTAGGTAAATGGCTTGAACAAAGCGAAAAACAATCAGAGCTTCTCGGTGGCGCCGGTGATGCACTCGCAGAAGGGGTTGATCCCTATTTAAGCCAAGCGGTATTAGATTTACAATTTGGTAATTCACAGCGTGTAGGCTATGACGTTGCGGTAGCGGTGTTATCTGAACTTAGAAAAGTAGGATCATTACATAAAAAAACACCAGAGCACGCCAGCTTAGGGGTTTTACGTTCACCTGATATTCCGTCTATTTTGGTCGAAACAGGTTTTATTAGTCATGCCGCTGAGGAACAATTGCTGATTTCAGATGCTTACCAAGAGAAATTAGCCGCTTCAATCTATGCCGGATTAAAAAATTACTTTCTCGCTCATCCCTTACAGAATGGGCCAAAATAAAGATAAACGTGGGATAAGGTAATGGCGATTAATTTATTACCTCCTCAGTTAGCAAATCAGATTGCAGCAGGGGAAGTCGTTGAAAGACCCGCTTCTGTTGTTAAAGAGTTACTTGAAAACAGCTTAGATGCGGGTGCGACAACAATTGATATCGATATCGATAAAGGTGGCGCTAAGCTAATTCGTATCCGCGATAATGGATGCGGCATTTCCCGTGATGATTTGAAGTTAGCACTTGCTCGCCATGCAACAAGCAAAATATCGACACTGGATGATCTTGAAGCCATTATGAGCATGGGGTTTCGTGGTGAAGCCTTAGCCAGTATCAGCTCTGTATCACGTTTAACCTTAACATCTCGTACCGCATCTCAAGAGGAGGCTTGGCAAGCCTACGCCGAAGGGCGTGATATGACAGTGGCAGTCAAGCCAGCAGCACATCCGGTGGGGAGCACAGTTGAAGTGCTCGATCTTTTTTATAACACTCCTGCAAGACGTAAATTTTTACGTACCGAAAAAACAGAGTTTGGTCATATAGATGAAGTAGTACGTCGTATAGCCTTATCCCGCTTTGATGTGTCAATTAATTTAACCCACAACGGTAAGCGGGTGCGTCAATATCGCGCTGCGAAAGAAACTCATCAGCATCATCGTCGTTTAAGTGCTATCTGTGGTAATCATTTTGTTGATCAAGCAATGCAACTGACGTGGGAGCATGGTGATCTGGCAATAAAAGGCTGGGTAGAGCATCCTTTAGCTCCAGTGCAAAGCAGTGAAATACAGTACTGTTATGTCAATGGGCGCATGATGCGCGATAGATTGATTAACCATGCTATTCGTCAAGCATATGAAGGTTATTTGCAAGGTGAACAGCAACCCTCTTATGTGCTTTATTTAACCGTCGACCCTCATCAAGTGGATGTCAATGTGCATCCTGCCAAACATGAAGTGCGTTTTCACGAATCGCGCTTAGTACACGATTTTATCTATCAAGCTGTCCTGAGTGTGTTAAGGCAGGTTACAGAAGATACGTTATCTTTAGATGAAGAGGATAATGGGGCTTTAACTGCCACAACATTTCCTGAAAATCGCCAAGTTGCGGGAGAAAATGTTTTTTCGCAGCCTTATCAAGCACCAGTAACCTCATCTACGCAAAAAAAGAGCACGGGAGCTTACCAAGGAAGTGCAGGAAAAGGGTTAACAGATACGCAAAAGAGTCCCCAAAAAACGCTAGATACACGTCAGTTTGGTGAGAGTTATCAACGTACGCAAGGCATGCTTTATCAAAAAATGATGCAAGAAAGTGCGAGCGATGTTGAAAATAAAGAAAAAATACCCCTATTTCCCCCTCGTCCCCCATTGAATTTAGTTGATGTTGGTCATACAACTAATAACAATGAAACAAATGTAATTTCAGTGGTGCCTCGTTCTGTTAATGCCAGCGCAGCGCAAACAGATTATACTTTTGGCCGGGTATTGGCGATTTATCAGCAGAAATATGCGTTAATTGAATCTTCGCAAGGTCTAGGGCTGTTAGCATTGGAAGAAGCTGATTTTCTGTTAAAATGTGCCCAGTTATTGCCAGAAAATGAAAATCTGAAACCCCAACCTTTGCTAGTGCCTTTAAAAGTCACACTCAGTAAAGATGAAATTAATACATTTAAGCAGTTTCAGGCGTTAATCAGTGATTTTGGGATTGTTATTGACATCTCTCATGGTAAAGCGACGATCCATGCGGTCTCGTTGCCGTTGCGACAGCAAAATTTACCTGTATTACTGACAAAGCTATTAGCTTATTTGGCAACAGAAAAATTATGCTCTAAACAACAAATTGGGCATTGGTTAGCAAAACAGTTAAGTCATGAGTCGGGTGTTTGGTCACAGGCTCAGGCAGTAGGATTATTGGCTGATATTGAACGATTATGTCCACAATATGTCAGACAGCCGTCCAAAAACTTATTACAATTAATAGAATTACAACCTGTGGTAGCGGCACTGAATAATGAGCGAAGTAAAAACGCAAATAAAACCTAAAGCAATCTTTCTGATGGGGCCAACAGCCTCTGGTAAAACCGCATTAGCCATTGCGCTAAGACAAAAACTACCCGTTGATCTTATTAGTGTTGATTCTGCTCTTATTTATCGTGGTATGGATATTGGTACTGCAAAACCGGATGAGACAGAGCAGTCGCTTGCACCACATCGTTTAATTGATATTCTAGATCCCGCATTACCTTATTCTGCCGCAGACTTTCGTAAAGATGCGTTAAAAGCAATGGAAGAAATTACGGCTGCAGGACGAATTCCACTATTAGTGGGCGGGACTATGCTATATTTTAAAGCGTTATTAGAAGGCTTATCGCCTTTGCCCAGTGCTAATCCAGAAATTCGTGCTGAAATCGAAAAAAAAGCAGCCGAACAAGGGTGGGAGGCAATTCATCAAGAGCTAGCATCCGTCGATCCAGTTGCGGCCAAACGGATCCATCCTAATGATCCTCAACGCCTTTCTCGTGCACTGGAAGTTTACCTGATTTCAGGTAAATCGATGACAGAATTAACTCAAATATCAGGCGAAGCATTGCCTTATGATGTTTATCAGTTTGCGATTGCTCCGAAAGATAGAAATGTACTTCATCAACGCATTGATGCACGTTTTAAACAGATGTTAACGTGTGGCTTTGAAGATGAAGTAAAATCATTATACCAACGGGGCGATCTGCATGAAGATTTACCTTCTATACGTTGTGTCGGCTATCGCCAGATGTGGTCATATTTATCCGGCGAAATCGACTATGATGAGATGGTTTATCGAGGGATCTGCGCTACCCGGCAATTAGCGAAGCGACAAATCACTTGGTTAAGAGGTTGGCATGATGTTCATTGGTTAGATAGTGAAGATTTTGAACAGTCTCTTAACACTGTTTTGCAGGTAGTTAGTGCATAGATGGTAGGTTTGTGTAAAATTGATAGTTGCTAAAGTGCAATTTTTGAGTAGTTCATTTTTTCGAACCATTAGGTTCTAGTATAAAACAACAAAATAAGGAAAACATAGAATGGCTAAGGGGCAATCTTTGCAAGATCCTTTTCTGAACGCATTACGTCGTGAAAGGGTCCCTGTTTCAATCTATTTGGTAAACGGCATTAAATTACAGGGTCAGATCGAATCTTTTGACCAATTTGTTATTCTGCTGAAAAACACTGTTAGTCAGATGGTATACAAACATGCTATCTCTACCGTAGTACCTTCTCGTCCTGTTTCTCATCATAGCAATACAGGTACCAACCAAGCGGGTACAAATTACAGTGGCGGTAACGCGACTCAGCAGGATGATGTTGCAGAATAATTATCAAATATTATTCTTAATATAATAAAAACATAGGTAGGGAGACTTTACCTATGTTTTTCCTGTTTTTATAAAGTCCATGAGGTTTCGCCTTTGTTTGATCGTTATGAAGGTGGCGAATTAGCCGTTTTAGTGCACGTTTTCTTTTCGCAAGAAAAGGATATTGATGACTTGCAAGAGTTTGAATCTTTGGTGACATCTGCCGGTGTAAAACCAGTTCAAATTATTACAGGGAGCCGTAGAGCGCCTCACTCCAAATATTATGTGGGAGAAGGTAAAGCGGAAGAAATCGCAGAAGCAGTAAAAGCGAGTGGTGCAGATGTGGTGTTATTTAATCACGCACTCTCACCGGCACAAGAACGAAATCTGGAAAGACTTTGTGAATGTCGTGTAGTTGATCGCACGGGAGTTATCCTCGATATTTTTGCTCAACGAGCAAGAACTCACGAAGGAAAGCTACAGGTAGAACTCGCTCAGTTACGTCATTTATCAACCCGTTTAGTTCGAGGGTGGACACACTTAGAACGACAAAAAGGGGGGATTGGATTACGTGGCCCTGGCGAAACACAGCTTGAAACGGACCGACGTTTGCTCAGAGGCAAAATTAGTCAAATTCTAATGCGTCTAGGCAAAGTTGAACGTCAGCGTGAACAAGGACGACAAGCGCGAAGTAAAGCTGATATTCCAACGTTATCTCTGGTGGGTTACACCAATGCGGGTAAGTCGAGTTTATTCAATCGTATAACCTGTGCTGATGTATATGCTGCTGATCAGTTGTTTGCGACACTGGATCCTACCTTAAGACGAATTCAGGTCGATGATGTTGGTACCGTGGTGTTAGCTGATACGGTTGGTTTTATCCGACATCTACCTCATGATCTGGTGGCGGCATTTAAGGCAACGCTACAAGAAACACGTGAAGCGACATTGCTTCTTCATGTTATTGATGCCGCTGATAGCCGTTTTGAAGAGAACATTCATGCAGTTGAAAATGTATTAGAAGAGATTGATGCTCACGAGATACCGACACTGTATGTGATGAATAAAATTGATCTTCTTGAGGACTTCACCCCAAGAATTGATCGAAATGAAGATAATTTACCTGTTAGGGTTTGGGTTTCTGCACAAACAGGTGAAGGTATTCCTCTGTTATATCAGGCGTTGACAGAGCGCCTTTCAGGTGAGATCGCACACGTTGAATTGCGTTTACCGCCAGAAGAAGCAGGGCGATTACGTAGCCGTTTTTATCAATTACAGGCTATTGAGCGTGAATGGATTGAAAAAGACGGTAAAGTTGGGCTAATCACCCGAATGCCTATGGTAGACTGGCATCGACTTTGCAAGCAGGAGCCTACTTTATTGGATTACGCGGTCTGATAATTGGCCATACTAAAGAACATTAACTGAGAGCTGGCGATGAAATCGGCTCTTAAGCCTGATAAATCTAATCATAATAATGGAGCTAGAACATGGCGTGGAATCAGCCCGGTAACAACGGACAAGACCGCGACCCGTGGGGGAACCGAAACGGCGGTAATAATAACGGCGACGGGAACTCTAACGGTAATCAAGGAGGTCGGGATCGTAAAGCATCAGATCTCGATGATTTGTTCCGGAAACTGAGTGCAAAACTTGGCGGTTTCGGTGGTAAAAAAGGAGGAAACTCCTCTTCTGGGCAAAATGGCGGACCTCGTGGTAATACTGGAAACGTATTAGTTTCTCTTGCATTAGGTGCTGTGGTTGTCGTTTGGGCTGCCAGTGGTTTTTATACCATTAAAGAAGCCGAACAAGGTGTTGTGACTCGTTTCGGTAAATTTTACCAAATCGTCGAGCCTGGTTTAAACTGGAAACCGACTTTCATTGATGAAGTTCAGCCTGTCAACGTAAAAACCATCCGTGATTTAACTACGGGTGGCATGATGTTGACATCAGATGAAAACATGGTTCAAGTTGAGATAAACGTTCAATATGTTGTCTCAGATCCAGAAGCATTTCTCTTTAATGTCACAACGCCAATGAATAGCCTAGGACAAGCGACAGACAGTGCCGTCCGTGGTGTAATTGGTCGTTCAGAAATGGAAAAGATCCTGACATCGAACCGTTCAGAAATTCGTGATCAAACCCGTCAAGAATTAGAAGAGACGATCCGCCCTTATAAAATGGGGATCTCCATTGTGGACGTCAACTTCCAAGTTGCTCGCCCACCAGAAGCGGTAAAAGCGGCATTCGATGACGTAATTGCGGCACGAGAAGAAGAGCAGAAAACCATTCGTCAGGCTGAGGCTTATAAAAACGAAGTGTTACCATTAGCGAAAGGTAACGCACAACGTATGATTGAAGAAGCAACCGCTTATAAAACGAGTGTGGTGATGAAAGCAGAAGGTGAGGTGGCGAGTTTCGCCAAAATCTTACCTGAATATCGCGCAGCACCGGAAATTACTCGTGAGCGTCTGTATATTGAAACAATGGAAAAAGTGTTGTCGAAAACACGTAAAGTCATTGCCAATGACAAAGGTAACAGTATGTTGGTTCTGCCTTTAGAGCAAATGTTACGCCAGCAACCAAAAGCGCCAACGTCATTTAATAGTGTCACAGAGGCACCTGCGCGTATTTCAACCCCTACGCCAAGTACCAACACAACACCTACTCAGAAACCAGCAACAACTTATGGTAACGGTGGATATGGTAGCAATAATAGTGGTGGTTATGGTCAGCCTTATGGCTCTAATCAAGGAGGACAATAATCATGCGTAAAGTTATCGCTGTTGTTGCAGTTATTATTTTAGCGTTGTTGTACTCCTCAGTATTTGTCGTGCAACAATATGAACGCGGTATTATTTTACGTTTCTCGAAAGTGGTACGTGATGGTGAAAATAAACCGGTCGTTTATGAACCGGGTATTCACTTTAAAATTCCATTTATTGAGAATGTGAAAAAACTGGATGCGCGTATCCAAACGATGAATATCCAGCAAGATCGCTTCTTATCAGGTGAGAACAAAGACTTGTTAGTTGACTCTTATCTGAAATGGCGTATCAGTGATTTTAGTACTTACTACCTAGCTACTGGTGGTGGTAATACGATGCAAGCAGAAACCTTATTGCGTCGTAAATTTAGTGACCGTTTACGCTCTGAAATTGGTCGTATGAGTGTAAACCAAATTATCACTGATTCACGTGGTCGTTTAACCATTGATGTACGTAATGCGTTGAATGAAGGTACACCTTCTCGCGATAAAAGCGATGCAGATGATGCTATTGCTATTGCTGCGAAGAAAGTGGCAGAAGAGACCAAAGGTAAAGCCCCTGCTATCAATATGAACAGTATGGCGGCATTAGGTATTGAAGTGATTGATGTTCGTATCAAACAAATCAACTTACCAATGGAAGTTTCTGAAGCCATTTATCAACGTATGCGTGCAGAGCGTGAAGCGGTTGCTCGTCGTCACCGTTCACAAGGTCAAGAAGAAGCGGTGAAAATCCGTGCTGCGGCAGATAAAACAGTGACAGAAACCTTAGCTGAATCGGAGCGTGAATCGTTACGTATTCGAGGTGAAGGGGATGCGCAAGCAACTAAACTATTTGCTGATGCATTCAGTCAAGATCCTGACTTCTATGCGTTTATCCGTAGCTTACGTGCTTATGAGAATAGCTTTAATAAAGACGGTAATGACGTCATGGTGTTAAGTCCAGATAGCGATTTCTTACGCTATATGAAAGCACCAACTAAAGCGAGAGCGATTGAAGAGTAATCGTCATCGTTCAACAAAATAAATAATCATCCCCTAAGATAAAACTTAGGGGATTTTTTTAGCTTTTAATCAAGCAGATAGAATTAAAACAAATAAAGAAAATCGTTTTTTATTATTGAATGAAACGAAAAATCGCTCGCAACCATTTCCAAATTGCCTTTAGCTGAGATAGTATAAAGTGAAAATTGCATTTCAAGATAAACCTTCGGCAATCCCGAGGCGTCTTCTTAGCCATTTTCACTTTTATGTCACTCTGCTTCCTGTTTTTGCGATCAAAACTGTTGATAAAAATCACAAATATCTTGTGATGTGGTTTTTTCGGGCAAAAATATTGACAATGGCAAGATAATCTATTGCTTAAAAGCGGGGATGGCATAATTAGATAAAATCTACTGTAACTCTTGAATTGAGATGGTAGAATCCTTTTTTAAGCAACCGAGTGTATTTTGAAATGAGTAATAACGTTGTCGTATTAGGCACCCAATGGGGTGACGAAGGCAAAGGCAAGATCGTCGACTTGCTGACAGAACGCGCTAAGTATGTTGTTCGTTACCAAGGCGGACATAACGCAGGTCACACCCTAGTCATTGACGGTGAAAAAACCGTTCTCCACTTAATCCCATCAGGCATTCTTCGTGAAAATGTTGTCAGCATCATCGCAAACGGTGTCGTATTATCGCCAGAAGCACTGATGAAAGAAATGACACAGCTCGAAGAGCGTGGTATTCCTGTTCGTTCACGTCTACTGCTGTCAGAAGCTTGCCCATTAATTCTGCCTTATCACATTGCATTAGATAACGCCCGTGAAAAGGCGCGTGGTGAGAAAGCGATTGGTACTACGGGTCGTGGTATTGGTCCTGCTTATGAAGATAAAGTCGCACGCCGTGGTTTACGTGTTGGTGATCTATTTGATAAAAAAGCATTCGCTCAGAAGCTTAAAGAGATCATCGAATACCATAATTTCCAACTGGTTAATTATTACAAAGTTGAGCCTGTTGATTACCAAAAAACCTTAGACGATATCATGGCGATCGCTGATATCTTAACTGGGATGGTTGTTGATGTTTCTGACTTACTTTACAAAGCAACACAAAAAGGTGAGTTAGTGATGTTTGAAGGGGCGCAAGGTACTCTATTAGATATCGATCACGGTACTTATCCGTATGTCACCTCTTCAAATACCACCGCAGGTGGTGTTGCAACAGGTTCAGGCTTAGGTCCTCGTTATGTTGGTTATGTATTAGGTATCATTAAAGCCTATTCTACCCGTGTTGGTGCAGGTCCATTCCCTACAGAATTATTTGACGAAACCGGCGATTTCCTGCGTGAAAAAGGCCAAGAGTTCGGTGCAACAACAGGTCGTAGTCGCCGTACTGGTTGGTTAGATATTATTGCTATCCGCCGTGCTGTTCAAATCAACTCATTGTCAGGCTTCTGCATGACCAAACTTGATGTCTTAGATGGTCTGAAAGAAGTTAAAGTGTGTGTAGGTTATCGCTTACCAAATGGCGAAGTGATTGAAACTACACCATTAGCAGCAGATGATTGGGAAGGTATTGAGCCTATTTATGAATCTATGCCTGGCTGGAACGAAAGCACTTTCGGCGTTAAAGATAAAGCACAGTTACCACAAGCTGCGTTAAATTATATTAAACGCGTTGAAGAGTTAACTGGTGTGCCTGTTGATATTGTTTCTACAGGTCCAGATCGTTCAGAAACGATTATTCTCCGTCATCCATTTGATGCATAATTTATTGTATTAATTGGTTTGATGTGAAAATCGTCCCTGAAAATGACAGGGGCGATTTTTTCGTATCTGTAACAAAGCCGAACTGAGTCACTATGTTGATTAGCAATAAAACGAGAAACAGTTTCCCGCTCGGTTGCGTTTTTGTTTTAGGGCTATGGTCAGAAGTGAAATAAGATAACGTTATTTTGTTGTCAACTAAGAGAAGCGATCTGTTGAAAAGCGACAGGATCGCTTTTTCTTTGCCTGTGATATCGCTATTATTTTAATGGTTGTGGTGAGTAAGCCTAAAAGCGCGGACTTTTGAGTATATCTTTGCTAAATGTCCAAAAATTAAACATAATATTGCTTAATAAAATGATATTCTCATTACTCATTATTTATCCTTTAACTTCTTTAACTGGGAGTTTTACTTTTCAGAGGTCATTGTGCAATTAACCAGTTTTACAGATTATGGATTGCGGGCGTTGATATATATGGCTTCATTGCCAGAAGGCAAAATGACGAGCATCACCGAAGTGACGCAGGTCTATGGTGTGTCACGTAATCATATGGTTAAGATTATTAATCAGCTAAGTCATATGGGATTTGTCGAAGCGATACGTGGAAAAAATGGTGGTATACGCTTAGGTAAACCTGCCGCTGATATTATTGTCGGCGAGGTCGTTCGTGCTTTAGAGCCGCTTTCACTGGTTAACTGTAGTGCTGAGTTTTGTCATATCACCCCAGCTTGTCGATTAAAACTTGTATTAAATCAAGCGATAGAACAGTTTTTGAAAGAGCTAGACCGTCATACACTGGCTGAATTGGTAGAAAACAACAGCCCCTTATATAAATTGTTATTAGAAGATGTTTGAGTCGACAATTTCATCATTCTGATAGCTTGGAGGTCATAATGTCCAAAGATCCTTTTCAGGATAGAGAAGCCGAAAAATACGCCTCTCCAATTGCTAGTCGTGAATTTATTTTAGAAGAAATGAAGAAACGTCCGGCCTCGATGAGCCGTGAAGATATCGCGCAGGCATTGAAAATTTCAGGTGAAGAAAATCTGGAAGCATTACGTCGTCGTTTACGGGCTATGGAACGAGATGGTCAGTTAGTTTTTACTCGACGTCAGTGTTATGCCTTACCTGAACGCCTCGATCTTTGGAAAGGTAAAGTTATCGGTCACCGTGACGGCTATGGTTTTTTACGTGCGGAAGGCCAAAAGGATGATCTCTATCTTTCACAAGATGAAATGAAAAAAACCATGCATGGTGATGTGATTTTAGCGCAACCCCTAGGCATGGATAGAAAAGGGCGTCGAGAAGGTCGCGTCGTTCGTGTTCTTGAACCCAGAAACAGCCAAATTGTTGGGCGCTATTTTATTGAGTCAGGTATGGGATTTGTGGTACCTGACGATAGCCGTTTAAGTTTTGATATTCTTATCCCTAAAGAAGATATCATGGGCGCACGTATGGGGAATGTGGTGGTGGTTGAAGTTACCACAAGACCAACACGGCGTACTCAAGCGGTAGGACGCATTGTTGAAATTTTAGGTGAAACTATGGGGACGGGAATTGCGGTAGAAATTGCACTACGCACCCATGAAATTCCTCATACTTGGCCACCTAAAGTAGAAAAAGAAATCGCTGATTTAAAAGAGGATGTGCCAGAGTCAGCGAAACAAGGCCGCGTTGATTTGCGTGATCTCCCTTTAATTACCATTGATGGTGAAGATGCGCGAGACTTTGATGATGCCGTTTATTGCCAGCGTAAAAAAGGCGGGGGCTGGCGTTTATGGGTAGCAATTGCAGATGTGAGCTATTATGTACGCCCTCAAACTGCATTAGACACAGAAGCGCGTAGCCGAGGCAATTCGGTCTATTTCCCATCTCAAGTTGTCCCTATGCTGCCAGAAGTACTGTCGAATGGATTATGTTCATTAAATCCACAAGTCGACCGTTTATGTATGGTTTGTGAAATGACCGTTTCTGAGCAGGGGCGCCTTTCATCTTATAAATTCTATGAAGCCGTAATGAGCTCTCACGCGCGAATGACTTACACCAAAGTATGGAAAATCATTCAAGGTGATGAAGAGTTACGTGAGCACTACCAACCGATCGTAAAAGATATTGAGCACCTTTATGAGCTATACCAAGCCCTCGATAAGGCGCGTGAACAGCGTGGTGCCATTGGTTTTGAATCGGAAGAAGCGAAATTTATTTTCAATGCAGAACGTCGTATCGATCGTATCGAACCGGTTGTACGTAATGATGCACATAAATTAATTGAAGAGTGCATGATTTTAGCCAATATTGCGGCGGCGCGTTTTGTTGAGAAAAATGAAGAGCCTGCGTTATATCGTGTGCATGATAAACCCAAAGAAGAGAGCGTAATGAATTTACGTTCGGTATTTAATGAACTGGGTTTAACATTACCGGGAGGATTAACACCGGAGCCAGGCGATTATGCGCGGGTCATGAAAGAAGTCGAAGAGCGTCCAGATCACGAAATGCTACAAACCATGGTATTGCGCTCCATGAAACAGGCAATTTACGATCCTGAAAATCGAGGTCACTTTGGTTTAGCATTAAAATCTTATGCTCACTTCACTTCCCCCATCCGTCGTTATCCTGACTTAGCATTACATCGTGCTATTAAATACCAGATAGCGAAACAGCAAGGCCATGGCTCACAACGCTGGACCCCAACGGGGGGCTATCATAGTGATATGGATACCATGCTTCAATTAGGGGAGCACTGCTCTTTAACTGAACGTCGGGCGGATGAAGCAACCCGTGATGTGGCTGATTGGCTGAAATGTGATTTCATGCTTGATCAAATTGGTCAGCAATTTACCGGTATTATTACCAGTGTCACTGGTTTCGGTTTCTTTGTGCGCTTAAACGATCTATTTATTGATGGTCTTGTTCATGTATCCACATTAAATAATGATTACTATCAATTTGATAATGTTGGACAGCGTTTAATTGGTGAGTCATCCGGTCAGGTGTATCGTCTGGGTGATGAAGTTGAAGTGAAAGTTGAAGCGGTCAGTATGGATGAACGTACTATTGACTTCTCATTGATTTCAACAACACGTAAAGCACGTAACCCCGGGAAAACAGCACGTGTTCGTGCGTTAAAAGGGGGAAAAGACAAGAAAAATGCGAGCAGTAGTAAGTCTCGTCGTCGTGATGCCAGCAAAGACAAAAACTTTGAACCTGATAGTGCCTTTAGAAAAGGTAAATCAAGTAAAGAAAAACAGAGTAAAGATAAAGTCATTAAAGAGAAAATTGCGAAGGACAAGGCGAGTACTAAACGCAAAAAAGCCTCTGCACAAACCAAAAAGATAGAGGCGAAATTAAAAGCCAAACGTGCGGCGAAACGCACTAAAGCGTAGTTATACAACGAAGTCATTCACTGTTTGACTCCTATTAAAAAGGCGGATTTTCCGCCTTTTATCTGTTATTGTGCCTTTTATTTTTTAACGAGTAACAACCGCTATGAGCGAAGATATTATTTATGGTATTCACGCAGTAAAAGCACTGCTTGAGCGTGATCCGACACGTTTTAAAGAAGTTTATGTGTTAAAAGGACGCGAAGATCGTCGTTTAATGCCGGTGATCCATGCGTTGGAAGAACAAGGGATTTTAGTTCAAGTTGCTAATCGCCAATGGTTAGATAATCAAACTGAAGGTGCGGTTCACCAAGGGATAATTGCTAAGGTAAAACCTAGTCGTCAGTACCAAGAACAAGATTTACCGGACTTATTAGCTGAAGTAGGTACACCTTTTCTATTAGTGTTAGATGGTGTGACTGATCCACACAACTTAGGGGCATGCTTACGTAGTGCTGATGCGGCTGGTGTTCACGCAGTCATTGTACCAAAAGATCGCTCAGCTCAATTAAATGCCACGGCGAAAAAAGTCGCTTGTGGTGCTGCAGAAAGCGTACCTTTGATCCGTGTAACCAATCTGGCACGTACTTTACGCTTATTACAAGAAGAGAACATCTGGATTGTTGGCACCGCGGGGGAAGCGGATCATACATTATATCAAAGCAAACTCACAGGGCCTTTAGCTTTGGTTATGGGGGCTGAAGGTGAAGGAATGCGCCGTTTAACCCGCGAACATTGTGATGAGTTAATCAGTATTCCTATGGCAGGCTCAGTCTCTTCATTAAATGTTTCCGTGGCAACCGGAGTTTGTTTATTTGAAGCAATGCGTCAGCGTATTTCTGTAAAATAACACTGCGCGTATTTTATTCTCTTCCTCCCTTGAGTTTTATTGCGTGGGGGGGTATAGTTACGCGTCAATTTTTTCAGTCACACTTAAACAAGTTCCTTGCCTCCATGGGTGGTGACTGACCCTGACAGGAGGCTGATAAATCCGTAAGGAGCAATATCAAATGCGTCATTACGAAATCGTTTTTATGGTTCACCCAGACCAGAGCGAACAAGTTCCTGGTATGATCGAACGTTATAAAACCGCTATCACTAATGCTAATGGTCAGATCCACCGTCTCGAAGACTGGGGTCGTCGTCAACTGGCTTATCCAATCAACAAACTGCACAAAGCACACTACGTTCTGATGAACGTTGAAGCTCCGCAAGAAGTGATTGATGAACTGGAAACTACTTTCCGCTTCAATGATGCCGTGCTCCGCAACATGATCATGCGTACTAAACACGCAGTGACTGAAGCTTCACCAATGGTTAAAGCAAAAGACGAACGTCGTCGCGATGTTGCTGAAGATCTTGATGAAGAAGAAGTTGATGATGTAGCAGAGGATTCTGAAGAGTAATTAGTGTTGTGACGGCTAATCGATTAGTGCTAACAGGCACTGTGTGCAAAGCATTGATACGAAAAGTTAGCCCTGCTGGGATCCCGCATTGCCAATTTGTGATTGAACATCGTTCAACACAAGAAGAAGCGGGATTAAAAAGACAATCATGGTGCAGAATGCCCATTATTGCCAGTGGGAAAGCGTTACAAACTGATACTCACAGTATAACGGTCGGTAGCAAAGTTACCGTTTCAGGATTCATTAGTAGCCATCAGGCGAGAAATGGATTGTTTAAACTGGTATTGCATGCCGAACAGATTGAATTGATAGATTCTGGAGACTAGCCATATGGCACGTTATTTCCGTCGTCGTAAGTTCTGCCGTTTCACAGCGGAAGGCGTACAAGAGATTGATTATAAAGACATCGCTACGCTGAAAAACTATATCACTGAAAGTGGTAAAATTGTACCAAGCCGTATCACCGGTGCTCGTGCAAAATACCAGCGTCAGCTGGCTCGTGCTATCAAGCGCGCGCGCTACCTGTCTTTATTACCTTATACTGATCGTCATCAGTAATAGGTATTATATAGTCCATTAATGACTTGTAGAGGATAAGGTAATGCAAATTATTCTGCTTGATAAAGTAGCGAATCTGGGTAGCCTGGGTGATCAGGTTAACGTAAAATCGGGCTATGCTCGTAACTATTTAATCCCACAGGGTAAAGCTGTTTCTGCGACTAAGAAAAACATCGAGTTTTTCGAAGCGCGTCGTGCTGAGTTAGAAGCTAAATTAGCTGAAACTTTAGCAGCAGCTGAAGCTCGTGCAGCGAAAATCACTGCGCTGGGTTCTGTCACTATCAGCTCTAAAGCGGGTGACGAAGGTAAACTGTTTGGTTCAATCGGTACACGTGACATCGCTGATGCAGTAACTGCAGCTGGCGTTGAAATTTGTAAGAGCGAAGTTCGCCTGCCAAACGGCGTTCTGCGTACAACTGGTGACCACGAAGTTCACTTCCAAGTTCACAGTGACGTATTCGCTGAACTGAATGTAATCATCGTTGCTGAATAATCATTAGATTAAACAGTTATGTTGATAGAAAAACGCCAGCTTAGCTGGCGTTTTTTATATAGGTTATTTGCTCTATTTCTCCACACCGCTTGTTGACACTATGGCGTACGATAATAACTACCATCACTTAGCCGAGTGAAGGTAATAACAGTACCGGTATTGTCAGTCACTTCAAGCATACTCACTTCACCTTGTGAACCTCGTTGTAAACGAATGGTTTGTCCGGCGCGTAACTGGCTTAACGGCTTTTGTGGGCCTTCTGATTTCGCCATAGTAAACGCATCATTGACAAGCAACTGATTATCTCTAAATAGTTGTGCAAGGGTTTGCCCCTCTTTAATGGTATAAGTTTGCCAATTTTCAGTCGCGGTTGACGGTGTTTGAGGCATTGTGTTTACTGGCGTATTGTCATTGGTATTATTGGCTTCACCTTCTTCTGGTAAGTCTTCTGTCTCTTGCTCAGCATTTAGACTATCTTGTGCTGGTGGTAGTGTATTAGGGACATTTTGTGTTTCATTTGAGACAGAAGGTGCTACAGGCACAGGAAGATCTTGTGTCGAAGATGAGGGTTGAGGTGGGGTGGTATTTTCACTTGTTGGCCAGAAAAAAACGACTAACAAAATAATGGCAATAACAACGATTGCTCGACGATGTAAGCCTGGGAATTTGCCCATATTCACCTCATGATTGAACTGTGAATCACTATCACTAATTGTAACCTCTTTTTTATTTCTTGTTGCCATACTAGCACGAACCATGATCCTTACCTGCTCCCTGAATTCTTTTCAGAATTATCTCTTTAATTTGATTACGTCCTTGAAGGTGTTACCAAAAGCACCCGATGCTTAATCACCTATAGTTGTGCGATTAAGCGAGACAGAAGAATACTGAGTGTTATCTATTCAACGGCATTATGTGGCGAATGTTTAGCATTTATTTGTTTAATAGACTTACTCTGCTTAATCAAATGTTCTATGTTGCCTCACCCCTTGCAACATGTAGAGATGCCACTATCACTAATAGGTATATAAAAAAAATGATCAAAAAAACTAGCCATTAAAATAAAAAGGCGCTACATTATTGCAACTCAATATTGTTATATTATAACATTACATAAAGAGGCGAGTATGAAAGAAAATATTCATCCACAATATCGTACTGTCATTTTCCATGACACTAGCGTAGATGCTTATTTTAAAGTGGGATCAACCATTCAAACTGATAAAACTATTGAGTATGAGGGGCAACGCTATCCTTATGTCACTTTAGATGTCTCTTCTCAGTCTCATCCATTTTATACCGGTAAACAAAAAACACATTCTCAAGAAGGTAATGTGGCACGCTTTAATAAGCGTTTTGGCCGATTTGTTAATTAGGGAAGAAAAAAATGCAAGTATTAAGTTCATTAAAGAGTGCGAAGCTGCGCCACCCTGATTGTAAAGTGGTACGCCGTCGTGGACGTCTGTATGTAATTTGCAAATCAAATCCACGTTTTAAAGCCGTTCAGGGGTAACCTATGCAAAAACCAATCCTTTCTTGTCTTTTGATTATGGGTTTTTTAGGTAGTGCTATGTCTGTTTTGGCACATGGACATCATCATGAAAAAGTACGCACACAAGCACAAATAGATGCTGCGAATGGGATTTTTGAGGACAAGGACGTTCTCAATCGCTCATTAAGCGATTGGGATGGCGTATGGCAATCTGTTGAACCCTATCTGCGTAGTGGCGAATTAGATATCGTTTTGCAAAAGAAAGCGGAGACGAAGCAAGATAAAACAGTAGAACAATATCGAGCTTACTATACACAAGGCTATAAAACCGATGTTGATATGATTGGTATTGAGAATAATATCGTAGAGTTTCATCGTGGTGATAAAGTCGATAGCTGTGAATATCACTATGATGGTTATCGTATTCTACATTATCAATCGGGTAAAAAAGGTGTTCGCTATCTGTTTAGATGTGACGATGCCAACAGCCAAACTCCACGGTTTATTCAGTTTAGCGATCATATTATTGCACCAGAAAAAGCACAGCATTTTCATCTATATATGGGAAATAGTTCACAAGATGAATTACTTAAAGAGCTAACTAATTGGCCAACCTATTACCCTTATTCAATGAAAGGGGAAGATATTGTTCATGAAATGCTTTATCACTAATTAAAGTGAAGAAATAACCTATTGGGCTGACATCAATACCCTTGATAATTATCGAGGGTATTGTTTATTTAATAAAAGATAATGGTTGCAAAAAGCAATCGCGTCCTTGCGATGACTTTTACTGTTAATCAGTGGCCTCGTTTACAGGCCTTGGCAGAGGTATTTCATTTCCATATAGTCCTCAATACCATGCTCAGAGCCTTCACGACCTAAGCCAGACTGCTTTATACCACCGAAAGGAGCCACTTCATTGGAAATTAGACCCGTGTTAATACCGACCATGCCATATTCTAGATTTTCAGCCACACGCCAAATACGTTGTGGATCTTCACTGTAGAAATAAGCGGCTAAGCCATAGATGGTATTATTGGCTAGATGTACTACTTCTTCTTCATTGTCAAAAATGACTAAAGGTGCCACGGGGCCAAAGATCTCTTCTTCAAGAATATGACTATCAGCAGGCACATTACCGACCACGGTAGGCTGAAAGAAATTTTCACCTGCTTTATCTCTTTCACCACCACATAGCAGTGTCGCACCGCGTTGTAAGGTATCAGCAAGGAGTGATTGTGATTTTTCTACCGCCTTATGATTAATAAGAGGCCCAATAGTCACGCCTTCGGTAAAGCCATTACCGACTTTTAGTTTTTTAACCTCAGCAACAAAGCGTTCACTAAATTGTTGATATACATCTTTATGGATATAAAAACGATTTGCACACACGCAAGTCTGTCCGGCGTTACGGAATTTCGCCCCCATAGCACCTGCAACCGCTTTCTCAATATCGGCGTCATTAAAGACAATAAATGGCGCATTTCCCCCTAGCTCCAGTGAGACTTTTTTCACACTGTCAGCACATTGGCGCATTAATAAACGGCCAACCCCTGTAGAGCCAGTAAAACTCAATTTACGCACGCGGTTGTCTGATGTGAACACTTCACCGATTTTAACTGCATCACCGGTGACAATATTAATAACACCGGCAGGTATTCCTGCTTGCGCGGCTAATTCAGCTAACGCAAGGGCTGTATAGGGGGTTTCGTTGGCAGGTTTTATCACCATAGTACACCCAGCTGCTAATGCTGGGGCTGCTTTACGGGTGATCATGGCAGCAGGGAAGTTCCAAGGTGTGATAGCCGCACAAACACCAATCCCTTGTTTGATCACCATAAGCCGCTTATCTGATGAAGGGGAGGGGATAATTTCACCGTTGGTTCTTTTACCTTGCTCAGCAAACCACTCAATAAATGAGGCTGCGTAGGTGATTTCGCCTTCAGCTTCGGCCACGGGTTTACCTTGTTCAAACGTCATCAGTTCTGCAAGTTGACGCTTGTTATCCTGTATCAGTTGGAACCAGCGTTGCAGTAAAGTGCTTCTTTGATGTGCGGTTAACGCACGCCATGTCGGTAATGCTTTGGCGGCTGCATCAACAGCCGCTTTGGCTTCTTCTGTTGCCATATTTGGCACAGTACCAATGGGCTGATTTGTTGCAGGATCAATCACTTCAACCGTGTCTTTGCTTTTTGCATCACACCAAATACCGTCAATATATCCTTGTTCACGGAAATAGGGATTGTCAGTTATTTTCACTTCGTACCTCTCTGAACATATATATTGATATTGAGCGCTGGGTTAACAGAGCTACCTTGTCTTTAATTATATGCTTGTGTGAGGGGCTTGTGAAAAAAAGTCTGAAAAATATCGTCAAGAAAGGTCAAAATCCATGACAAATAGCGCAAATTTATCGCGTTTTCGACGAATAATCGCGATTAGCCAAGACGGGAGGTTTACGCTCTAGCTTACCACTGTTATTCTTGGCACTAACTTTCATAAAAACAGGTATTTTTTCATGTCAAAACCATCATTTGATTCTATTGAATCGCAGGCAAGTTACGGTATTGGTCTGCAAGTCGGTCAACAACTGACTGAATCAGGTCTCCAAGGATTAGAGCCAGCAGCACTGCTTGCCGGCTTGACTGACGCGTTAGAAGGCAATACTCCTTCTGTACCTGTTGAAACGTTACACAATGCTTTACGTACTATGCATGAGCGTGCTGAAGCAGTTCGTCAAGAGCGTCAAGCAGCACTGGCAGAAGCAGGTAAAGTATTCTTAGCAGAAAATGTAAAAAAAGAAGGCGTGCAGGTTACTGAATCTGGTTTACAGTACAAAGTACTGAAAGCAGGAGATGGCGCTATTCCAGCTCGTACTGATCATGTTCGTGTGCATTATACTGGTCGTTTAATCGATGGTACGGTATTTGATAGCTCAGTACAGCGTGGTCAGCCAGCAGAATTCCCTGTTAATGGGGTGATTGCAGGATGGATTGAAGCATTAACTTTGATGCCAGTAGGTTCTAAATGGGAATTATATATTCCTTACCAATTAGCTTATGGTGAACGTGGTGCGGGGGCGGCTATTCCTCCTTTTGCAACATTAGTTTTCGAAGTAGAACTATTAGAAATTTTATAATTTCTTCTTCTGCAAAAAATAACACTATAGCCGGTTTTTTCCGGCTATTTTTGTCTCTATACTAGAGTAAAGAGAGTGCAAGATAATTGATTTTTATAAGAGTGAGTACCATTCTGATAAAAATAAGTGAGGTGCATTATGTTAGAACAAGTCAGCGAATTAGCCCGCCAAGCGGGTCAGGCGATAATGCAAATTTATCAACAATCAGCGCCAATTGAAGTACAGGAAAAGAGTGACCATTCACCGGTTACTGCAGCAGATTTAGCCGCCCATCAAATTATTAAGCAAGGACTTGCCAGTATTGCGCCAGATATTCCTCAATTATCTGAAGAAGATCCTCCTGCGTGGGAAGAACGTCGCCATTGGCAACGTTATTGGCTGATTGATCCCCTCGATGGTACTAAAGAGTTTATCAATAAAAATGGTGAGTTTACGGTTAATATTGCGTTGATTGAACAGGGTGTGCCAGTATTAGGCGTTGTGTATGCACCAGTACAAAATATTCTCTACTCAGCAGCCAATAAACAGGCATGGAAAGAAACCTGTGGTCAGCGTTTACCAATAAAAGTCAGCCGTGCTGAACCCCCCGTGATTGTTATTAGTCGTTCTCATCAAGATGATGAATTAAAAGAATATTTATCGCAATTGGGTGAGCACCAAACGGTGGCAGTTGGATCTTCATTAAAATTTTGTCTAGTGGCAGAAGGAAAAGCTCAGCTTTATCCGCGTTTTGGACCTACTCATACATGGGATACTGCAGCAGGACACGCTATTGCGATAGCCGCAGGGGCACATGTTACAGATTGGAAAGGGGTGACACTTGATTATTCACCGAGAGAATCACTGATAAATCCTGGTTTTAGAGTTTCTATTTTCTAATGTTAACGAGAGCAGAGCCCTTAAGTTTAAAGGGCTCCGATACAGATGATTTAAATACTATTCTTTAATTAAGTCATTGATAAGGTTAATGGCGGAAGTTATTTCTGCACCACTTAATACACCTTCTTTGACAAAACGAACTTTTCCTTGTTTATCCAGCACAATAATTGCTGAACTCTCTTTTTCTAGTCCCCAACCTTTTTGCGCTACACCATCAGCATCAACAATAAATTGTGACCAAGGAAACTCTTTTTTACTGTCTTCAACACTGCCGCGAACAAAAGGCCCAGTACCAAAGATAGCATCATCAGTATTGATGATAGTGGTTGTCTGATAACTATTTTGTGGAAATTTGGCTTGTTTGATGGCTTCAATCAGTGGCGCATTCATCTCTTTAGCCTTACTACGCCCAGCGATATGTTGAATTGTGCGTACTTTGCCACTAAGTAGTCCGCTATTCCAATTTTGATAGCTAAATTTATCTTTGGCACCATCATAAAGAAGCTCCCCTTTGTCACTCACAGAGATCGCCGGTAGGAGAGTTTCTTCAGTAATATTATGGGCAAATACCCATGTAGATGTGCTAAGCAAAAGTGCAGCCAAGGTTATTTTGTGCATCGTTATTGTCCTATTATTCAATTCGACTTTGTCGGCTATTTAAGCATAGAGGCTAAAAAAGAATAATACCTCATTGTTGATACATTTTTTTAACATATAGGGTGTAAGATAAAGTATTCACAGTCTCGACTTATCTTCTTTACTGTCAATAAGTGTAAAAATAGATAAGAAATTTAAATAAATGGAACCTAGTACTTATAATTAGGTCTTTAAATTTGGTATATAAAGATCGGTCTTTATGACTGATTAAATTCACAACTGAGCATGGGAGACTAACTGAAAGATGAAGATCTTCAATCGCTATAACCCAGAAAAAATTGCTCTCTACGTTAAGACGTTATTTCGTGGACGGTTTTATATCAAAGGAATGGGCGCATTTGAGTTCGATTACGGTAAAATTTTATTGCCGAAAATAAAAGATAAGCTGCATTTTAATGTGATGAGTGAAGTTAACCAGCAGGTGGTTTTACTCAAAGCTGAAATGGGCTAACTTTTATCTGATAGATAACTGAGTCTATATCTTGTGCTTTTACGATAAGACTCAGTTATTAATTTCAGTTTGTTACCAGTTGATTTAGGCTTTATGCTCTTCGTGCTCAAAAGGCACTTCTGACGTTGTTTGAGGAGCAGGTATTGCTTCTTGCAAAACCGGTTTTACTGGCGGAATATCATCAATTTTAGTGACAAGCAGTTGATCAATTTTATAGTTATCAATATCCACCACTTCAAATTTATAACCTGCAAACTTCACATAGTCAGTACGTTTGGGGATCTTACGCAAACGGAACATCATAAACCCTGCAATGGTTTCGTAATTGCTAGAATCCGGGAAATCATCAATATCTAATGCACGCATAACATCATCAATAGGTGTTCCACCTTCAACCAACCATGAATGCTCATCACGACTGACGATTTGCTCTTCTTGACCCGGGCCAATCAGATCGCCCATTAAAGTGGTCATCACGTCATTTAAGGTGATAACGCCCATCACCATCGCATATTCATTGAGAATAATGGCAAAATCTTCCCCTGAGGTTTTAAAGCTTTCTAGCATGTCAGATAAAGTTAAGGTATCCGGAATAATAAGGGCTTTACGGATATGCACACCTTCTTTGAGGTTGAGACTTTGCCCATTGATCACACGGTTGAGTAGCTCTTTTGAATCTACATAACCAATAATATGGTCAATATCCCCTTCACAAACTAAGAATTTAGAGTGGGGCTGAGTGGCAATTTTATGCTTAATATCTTCTTCTGTCTCTTCGCGATCAAAGTAGACAACATCTTCACGTGGTGTCATGGCTGATGGTACGGTACGTGATTCTAATTCAAAGACATTTTCAATTAATTCGTGCTCTTGTTTACGTAATACCCCCGCTACTGCACCGGCTTCGACAATCGCAAAGATATCATCAGATGTAATATCTTCATTTCTTACCATCGGGATTTTAAATAGTTTAAAGATAAGATCTGCCATGCCATTAAACAACCAAACTAAAGGGCGGAATAAGGCGAGACAAAAACGCATAGGATTAACAATTTTCAGTGCAATGACTTCTGGCTTGATCATGCCGATACGTTTAGGAGTTAAATCGGCAAGCAGAATAAACATCGATGTGACGATAATAAATGAACAGACCGATCCTAATTGTTGCGCGAGAGGTGCTTCTAAAAAGCGGGAAAAGAGATCTTTTAATGCGGGAGAAAAAGCAGATTCACCGACAATACCCGCCAAAATGGCAACGGCGTTAAGACCAATTTGTACCACGGTAAAAAACATACCGGGGGTTTCTTGCATTTTTAATACACGAGCGGCGTTGATATTTCCTTCGTCAACCAACTGTTTGAGTTTAATACGACGGGAGGCCGCCAGTGATATTTCAGACAGCGAAAAAAAGGCGCTAATGGCACACAGCAAAAGCACAATGAGTAAACTATTAAGCATATAAGGCTCACATCACCCAGAGTATTAAATCCAGAGGGTAATACTTGAGTGTTAATAATCGAAGATAAATCAATATATTGTGATAGACTATTTTATAAAAATAGACACAAAGATAGATAAGAGGGCGTAATTATATCATCGCCCTGCTATTTTCTGCTAGTGTTAGTTTGCCGGTGGAAAACAGATACCAATGCCACCAAGTCCACAATAACCTTGAGGGTTTTTAAATAGGTATTGCTGATGATAATCTTCAGCAAAATAGAAAGGTCCGGCAGGTTGTATTTCAGTGGTGATCTCTTTATGTGCCCCTTCACTATTGATAGCTTGTTGATAACGTTGTTTTGACTCAATAGCTTGTGCATATTGCTCTGGGGTTAGGGTATAAATGGCCGAGCGATATTGGCTACCAATATCATTACCTTGGCGCATACCTTGGGAAGGGTCATGATTCTCCCAAAAAATAGCCAATAATTGTTGATAGCTGATAAGGGTCGGATCAAATACCACACGAACGACCTCTGCATGACCGGTACGGCCTTGGCAAACTTGCTCATAGGTGGGATTTTCTGTTACACCACCGCTATAACCGGCACTTGTGCTATAAACACCGGGTTGTTGCCAAAATAGGCGTTCAACGCCCCAAAAGCAGCCCATGGCAAAATAAGCAATTTGCATATTTTCTGGGATCTCACGGATAGAATGCCCATTGACGGCATGATTAGCAGAAATTTCTAATGGCGTTGTGCTGCCGATTACGGCATGCTCAGGATGATAAGCTTTATGTTGCAAGGTAAACTCCAAATTTTATATTTGTAAACGCTGTACTATGGTAAAGGTTTAATATTGTTATAAACTAAATCTACAATAAAGCTTAAAACTATTTGTCGTCAATTACCGAATGATATAAATAATATTGAGGAGAAAACGTGCCGAGATACTCCGTTATCTACGTTCTCTGTCTGTCTTCTATAACGTCTTTTGCTTATGGGGCAAATTTACGTTTAAAAGTAGAAGGTTTAGAAGGGCAACTCGAAAAGAATGTACGAGTCCAGCTATCAAACATAACAACAGAAGAAGTTGCACCAGACGGGCGTTTTCGTGCGCGTGTTGAAAAGGCAATTAAAGAGGGCCTACGGCCTTTAGGTTATTATCAGCCAACGGTCACTTTCTCTTATCAAGAAAATACCCCTCCGACACGCCCTGTATTAACAGCAAAGGTTGAGCTTGGTATTCCCGTACTATTAAAAGGGGTCAATATTGTACTGGAAGGGGGAGCTAAAACAGATGAGCAATATGCCAAAGTGATTAAAGAAAACACCCCCCTCTTGATAGTGTGTTAAATCATGCCGAATATGAAAAATTAAAAGGTTCGTTAACAGGGCTTGCTATTCGTCGTGGTTACTTTGATGCAGATATGGAAAAAAGCCAGCTCGGTGTCTCTTTAGATAATCACGCCTCTTATTGGGATTTTGTCTTTAATAGTGGTGAACGTTACCGTTTTGGTAAAGTGAATTATACTGGCTCACAAATTCGTGAAGACTACCTACAAAATATTGTGCCTTTTAAAGAAGGGGAATATTACTCTTCTGAAGATTTGGCAGAGTTTAATCGACGCTTAGCTGCCACAGGATGGTTTAATTCGGCGGTTGTCACACCTAATATCGCTAAAGCACGTAGTGAAGGCAATTATTTGCTACCAATGGATGCCGTTGTTACCCCTCGTTCACGTAACTATATGGAGCTAGGGGGCGGTTTTGCCACAGATGTCGGACCTCGATTAAATATGCAGTGGGATAAACCTTGGATAAATTCTAGGGGCCATAGCTTAACATCGAATATGAGTATTTCTAAGCCTGAGCAATCTATTGGTGCTAATTATAAAATTCCATTAAAAGTTAACCCATTAGAACAATATTATAGCATTCAAGGTGGCTATAAACGTACAGATTTAAATGATACTCGTTCGGATACCACCACACTGAACGTTTCTCGTAACTGGGATATGTCAACGGGATGGCAATACAGTATTAATACCCGCTGGAGTCTGAGCCACTTTACCCAAGGTGATGTGACCAATACAACCATGTTGCTTTATCCTGGTGCGAATGCAAGTCGCGTACGCCAACGGGGTGGCATGATGCCTTATTGGGGGGATAGCCAACGTTATTCAGTCGATTATTCCAATAAAATATGGGGATCTGATGTTGAATTTCTCGCCCTACAAGCTCAGCAAGTGTGGATACGCACGCCTTGGGAAGGCCACCGTTTTGTGGTCAGAGGGACGTTTGGCTGGATTGAAACGAATCAATTTGAGAAAGTGCCACCCGAATTACGTTTCTTTGCCGGTGGCGATAGAAGTATTAGGGGTTATAAATACCAAAGTATTTCACCGGAAGATAGCAAAGGTAAATTAACAGGGGCATCAAGAATGCTAACGGGATCTGTTGAATACCAATATAACGTAACTGGAAATTGGTGGGGAGCCGTATTTGTTGATAGTGGTGAAGCCGTTAACGATTTTACGAAAAGTGATTTTAAAACAGGTGCGGGTGCGGGGGTTCGTTGGGCATCTCCAGTCGGGCCTGTAAAGTTTGATTTAGCCGTTCCAGTCAATAGTGGTGAAGAGCGTAAATTACAGTTTTATATTGGGTTAGGAGCTGAGTTATGATGAAGTGGTTGAAAAGGATAACACTAACGCTACTTATCATCATTTTACTGGTTTTAGGTGCTCTTGCATGGATTTTAGGGACGCAATCAGGGCTACATTTTGCCATTAATAGTGCAGCTCGTTGGGTGCCAGGTTTAACCATTAATAGTGTTAATGGCGGTTGGCAAGATTTACGTTTAACGGGTGTTGAGTATCAAATGCCGGGTGTAGACGTCAATGTGGGGGAGTTATCATTAGGCTTAAATTTAAGCTGTTTGAAGGATAAACAACTGTGTGTTGAGGCCTTAGGCACACGTGATGTTATCGTCAATGTAGATACCAGTGCACTCCCTCCAGCACAAGAAACACCACCTTCTGAGCCTTTAACTGAGCTTAATGCTCCTTTACCTATCTATTTAAACTCTCTCTCATTAGCCAATACGCGTGTACAAATTGATGATATGGCCCTATCACTCAATGAGTTTACTACGGCAGCACAATGGGAAGGGCGTCAAGTTACCTTAAAACCGACAGTCATTAATGATTTGTTGGTGGCGTTACCGAAAACCCCCGAAGACGGTAGTGTTGCCGCCATGGCGCAAGATGTAAAAGAAGTTGCAGCAACGACGCCTCAAGCGGAGCCTAAAACACCGCAAGAGCAAGAGCAGGCACTAGCTGACACTATTAAGACAATTTTCGCCAAGCCTTTATTAGCGCAGTTACCCGAAATTATTATTCCTGTTGATATCAATGTGGAGGGGATAGAAGGTAAACAGTTACAAGTTAGTGGTGATACGCCTGTGACTATTAATCAACTCTCTTTTCAAGCCAATACGCAAGGTCAACAGGTTAATCTCACTAGGCTCAGTATTGATGCGCCAGAAGGCAAAGTCAGTTTAAACGGTCAAATTACACTGGATAAACAGTGGCCGGTTAATCTAGATATGCAAGCGATGCTTCGTGAGATGGCAGGATTGGAAGAGTTTAAAGATCAGCAAGCGACACTGTCCTTACAAGGTGCGATACTTGATGAGTTAAAACTCGCACTCTCTTTAACAGGAACTGTTACCGCAAGCCTTGATGCACAAGCTGAGCTCGCTAAAGCACATCTTCCACTAAAATTAACCTTAGAGAGCCAAAAAGTGCGCTGGCCTTTAACGGGAGATGTGCAGTATCAACTTAATGATACTCGACTACGTCTTAATGGGCAGACGGATAATTATGATCTTTCATTACGTTCTAATATTGAAGGACAAGAGATCCCGCCAGCCAAATTGACCCTAGACGCTAAAGGGAATGAAGAGAAAATAGCACTCACTCGTTTGCGTTTAGCTGCATTACAAGGTCATGCGGATATTACCGGTGTGGCAGATTGGAGTAAGGCGATTAGCTGGAATGCATTATTGACTATCTCTGGTATTAATACAGCTAAACAATATCCCGATATGCCAGCGAAATTAGATGGACGTATTGCTACAACGGGTAGCCTGTATGGAGGAAGTTGGCAACTGCGAGTGCCTGAAATTACCTTAGATGGTAATTTAAAAAATAATCTTATTAAGGCGCGAGGAAACGCCTATGGTAATGATTCGGGGCAATGGAATATTCCTCAATTAACCTTAATTCTAGGAAAAAATAATCTCGATATTGCGGGGCACTTAGGTGAGCAGTGGGCGCTTGATGCGAACATCAATGCTCCGGGGTTAAATGGTTTAGTGCCGGGGTTAGCGGGCGTTATTAAAGGGAAAGTGAATGTTCGCGGTGATATTAATAAGCCGAAAATTATTGCTGATATCAATGCGCAAGGGATCAAATGGCAAGATCAGCTCAGTGTTGGGTCAGTTGTCGTTAAAGGTGACATTCAGTCAGATGACGTGATCAGTGGCAAACTGGCAATTACGGCACGTCAGTTAAAACAGGCTGATTTGATTATTCGTCAATTAACGCTAGATGCGGCAGGGACAGAAAAACAGCATAAGCTTACCTTGAAAATGGATGGGGAACCCATATCGGGTGGCCTGACATTAGCCGGCTCGTTTGATAAAGAAAAACAGCAGTGGCAAGGCACACTTAACAATACCGCATTTGATACGCCTGTAGGCGAATGGCGTTTAAATAAAGCGATGGCGCTAAATTTATTAGCGGAAAAACAGCAAGTGACGATTGGTTCACATTGCTGGGTAAATCCTAATGCACAACTGTGTGTACCTAAAGAGATCACTGTAGGTGAGAGTGGTAGTGCGGCAATCACGTTAACACGCTTTGATTTAGCCATGATAAAACCATTCTTACCTCCTGAAACCGCGCTACGCGGTGTCTTTACGGGAGATGCTACGGCAACTTGGAATGCGAAAGGCGGATTACCTAAAGCGTCAGTTAACCTTAAAGGTCAGGGCGTTGGTGTAAAACAAAATGTCGATGGTACGGTATTACCTATTGATTTTGATGCAGTTACGTTAAATGCGGGTATCAATAATGGTAAAGCGACCTTGCAATGGTTGATTAGTATTGCCGGTAATGGTGACTTTAAAGGCCATGTCAATGTTGCTGATCTAGAAAAAACACGTCAATTATCAGGTACGGTTGATATTGATAATCTGACATTAGATCTGATTAAGCCTTTCTTGGGTAAAGGTGAAATAGCACAAGGTAGTGTAGGGGCACAGCTACGTTTAGGGGGGAATGCACAATCACCATTGCTATTTGGGCAGTTTGGTATTAACCAGTTAAAAGTAGTTGGTCACTGGATCCCATTTGACATCACCAAAGGGAATGTCGATATTCGCTTTAATGGTGCGACTTCTGATTTAAGCGGTAGAATCGAAACACCGGAAGGTTATTTAAATCTGACGGGGAATGCGGACTGGCGCAAACTAGATGAGTGGCGTGCCGTGGTGGCTGCGAATGGCAACAAACTGCGTGTGTCATTACCACCAATGGTTCGTATTGATGTTAACCCAGACTTAGTTTTTGAAGCTAATCCACATTTGCTTAAATTAGATGGTCGTATTGATATCCCTTGGGCTCGTATCGTGGTGCAGGAATTACCCGAGTCTGCGGTGTCGGCTTCCTCTGATGAAGTGATGTTGGATAAAGAATTACAACCTATAGCACCAAAGCAGACTTCTATACCTATTCAAAGTAATTTGGCGATTAATATTGGCGATGATGTCACATTAGATGCCTTTGGATTGAAAGCCAGATTAACAGGGGCATTAAAAGTTGCTCAAAGTAAGCAAGGGTTGGGATTAAATGGTCAAGTGGATATTCCTCGCGGGGAATTCAAAGCTTATGGACAAGATTTACAAGTACGTAAAGGGCAAATCTTGTTCTCAGGGCCGGTTGATCAGCCATACTTAAATATTGAAGCGATACGTAACCCTGATAATACGGCAGATAATGTCATTGCTGGGGTTAAAGTTACCGGGCTTGCGGATAAGCCGAAAGTGGAAATATTCTCTGAGCCGGCCAAAACACAACAAGAAGCATTATCCTACTTGTTAAGAGGGGAAGGATTAGCAAGTGGTGATTCTGATTCAGCACAAATGACAGCCATGCTAATAGGATTAGGTGTTGGACAAAGTGGACAACTCGTAGGACGTATTGGCGAAACCTTTGGTATTTCTGATTTAGCGTTAGATACACAAGGTGTAGGGGATAGTTCACAAGTTGTCGTCAGTGGTAAGATAACTGATGATTTACAAGTGAAGTATGGGATGGGTATATTTGATTCGCTAGCGACGTTAACATTACGTTATCGCTTGATGCCCAGGTTGTATTTACAAGCAGTGTCTGGTATGAATCAGGCAATAGATCTGCTTTATCAATTTGAGTTTTAATTTATATGCGAATTATTGTTTATGGAAGTTTACGGCGAAATCAGGGTAACCATCACTGGATGACCTACGCACAGCTATTAGGTGAGTATAAATTAGCGGGGTATAAACTCTATGATTTAGGGTTTTATCCTGCTGTGGTTGAAGGTGATGGTGAAATAGAATGTGAAGTTTATCGGATCACGCCTTCCATTTTGACGGAGCTTGATGAACTGAAAAAAAATGATCAAGATTACAAGCGCCAGTTGATATCAACACCTTATGGTAGTGCTTGGATCTATCTTTATCAAAAGCCAGTTGATGGGTTGCGAGAAATCAAAAGTGGAGATTGGCTAAAACGCCACGAAGAAGAGTAATAGGCTTACGAAAGCTGACTCAATAATGATTAAAAAAGCTCGATATATATCGAGCTTTTTTATTTTTACTAAAAGTAGTATTTATATTTTAAAATTTAAATAAATAATTATTACTTCGTTTTTTATCTAAATTGATATGAAAATAATTAATGGTAGAGCTGATTGACAGAAAAATAACTTCAGTGTTAAAACAGTTTTGCTTAAGAAGGAAAGAGATAACGACTTATTATTAAATAGCGAAATAAGGTAATTTATGGACAAATTAAACGATATTACTCAACTTTATAATAATCCACCAAAAGATGTAAAACATAATATAGTCAATCATCGTTTTACGGATATGATGCTACAAACTAAAACTGTTGCAACAGAAGCATTAGATAAATTAGCTTATCTTGCAGGTATTAAAAATGCACCTGCTGATGATAAGTATTTAAAATTAAACACCACTAGCTTAGATGCGTTACTAAAAAGTGCGAAGTCACTTGGTTATGATATCGAAGTCGTCAGTCTTTAATCAATAAGCAGCCGTAAGGCTGCTTTTTAAATGAAAGGAGGCAATAGTGAATAAGGATATTAATGAACTTAATAAAGATATTAATATTGTCGGATTACATTGGATTGAACGCTGGCGAGTGAATAATGGAAAACATCAGTCTTATGTTATTCCTTTCGCAACAACCTATCCTATTAATATTGTTTATCACGGTAAAAGCGAATTTAAATATGGGCAGTATGGCATTCATCTTGGCCAGCAAGATACACTCACCTTTTTAGGTGATAAAAAACAAAAGATACTGGCTAAATTTATTGATTGTCGTAAAAACTCACCGACATTTAAATCAGAATTAAGTTTGGAGATAACCCCATCATCCGCAAGAACACTTATTATTCCCCCAGGAGTTGCTCATACTTTTTCCCATCTAGAAAATGTTTTTACCTTAAATAGCTACTCTCTTTTTTTACCTACTATCGAGCAATTAGCAAGTGAAACATTAAATTGGTCACCTAATAATGATGTGATAAATCTGCCGGAAGATATCGATATTAATGAGATTGAAGGCTATGAGCCGATGACAGAAGAAGCTTCGGCGCTGGTCTACTATCGAGTTGCTGAGATACAACAGCAGTGGTTAAGCCAACATCGATTTTTACACTCTGAAACTCGTAAAATTCGCTTAGATAATGGCGATGAAATTAATGTAAGGTTGCGAGAGAAAATAGCCGATGTTCAAAAACAGTCATTACCTACATCCACTATTTTAGGTGTTGAATTTCGTGAAATGGCGACCCTGCATACGGGCAAAGAGAGTGGCATTGTTCCATTAACGCGACAATCCCCTATGTATCTAGTTGAACATGGTCAGGAGGCTTATGATTTCGACTCTTATGGATTACATTTAGGGCAAGAAGATCATTTAACTTTTTTAGGAAATACCTCGGGTAAAATCACTATTAAGCTGGTGGATATGCGTGAAGATTCGCCTACGCTATTTTATGAAGATGAAATGGTTTTTGATCCGGCACCCAATATTGAGTTAGTGATCCCCTGTGGTGTTGCCCATGCCTTATTTAATATGGCGAATATCATTACTGTGAATCGACCTGTTATCTATTTGGACGAAGAAAAAGAATATATTCCGGGTCATGACGTGATTGATTGGAAAATCGCTAATAAAAATTATCAAGCTTATCGTGTTAATAAAATAGCAGCAGATTTAACCTATTATCAATTTCTTGTTTCTAAACAACAAGCGTTAATGAAACATAGGCCCACCCATCATACCCCAAAATCAATTATTGTTTATGATGAAAATAATCAGCCTATTAAAGTATTAATTAAAGAAAAGGTGTAACCTCTATTATGCGTATTGTCTTTTTCTATATGCTTTTTTTGGTATTAAGTGCAGATGGTCTAATGGTTTTTTTGACACCTGTTATTGTTTATCAATTAACAACAAGCATTGAATATGCGGGATTGACATACGCTTTATGGTGGTTACCACGTATTTTTTTAATACCGCTTATTGGTCAATATATTGATGGTCTAGGTGTCCGTCCTGTTTCTGTTATTTCCGATAGCTGTAAAATTATCGGTTGTTTATTTTTATTAATAGTAGATTTTTCCTCTGATTTAGTTATTGCAATTAGTTTTGGATTAGTGGGTAGCTTAATTTCTATTGGTAATTCACAGACACTGATTTCATATGAAAAAATTATTGCCTTGATGAGTCGCCATAAAGAACATCATATTAATATAATGTCTCGAATGGATTTTTTGGGCATGATCATTGGCCCATTAATCGGTATGTTATTTATTGATTATGGTTACCATTATTTACTGATTATTCCCTGTCTATTTTATTTCATTAACGCCGTGTTCTTTTTGTTCTTTTACTTAGTGCCAAAACAGCGCCAATCTGCCACTCAGTTACATAGCCTAACAGAGACATTACAGGTGACGAAAAGGATAGTGGTGATTTTTACGTCTCCTATTTTGGTTTTTTCTATTTTAATTGCTATCGGCAATAATATGTTTGATGGATTAATTGAGTCGAGTGGGGCGGCGTTGATCGACCAATCGATGAATTTACCCATTAAATATTATGGCTTTATTGATATTTCTGCGGGGATCTGTGGCGTGATAGGAACTTATTTATATGGTTATCTAACCCATTATTTAAATCGAAAATTATTAATGTCTCTATCAATTTGTATCATCACAATAAGTTCTTTTCTATTGGTTATTTTTCAACATGATATCACGGCTTTTATTCTCTTTTATGCCCTATCCATTATTGGTAAGGTTTTTTCAGGGAATATTTTACGGATGTTAAGAATAGAAATTATTCCTGTGACACAATTAGCTAGCATTTCCTCACTGATTATTTTGTTTAATCAACTGATTTTGCCCATTGTTGGGGGATTGCTCTTTTTCTCTACAGGGAATATTTCGACAGTATATATATTGATGATAATCGCTATGGCGATCACCTTGGTGAGTGGCGTAATGCTTATTATGCGGTTAAACCATAAAAAAGAGATAATCATAAAATAAGCCCACATTTGAAGTGGGCTTATTTTTGCTAAGCAACCAATGGATTACTTAGCAACGCTAATTCTAATGACACAGAATTATTTTTTTGCGCGTTCAAAAGAAGACAGAATTTCAGCTTTAGCCGCTTCTACGCCTTCCCAACCATCAACTTTTACCCATTTACCAGATTCTAAATCTTTGTAATGTTCGAAGAAGTGTTTGATTTGAGCTTTTAATAATTCAGGTAGATCGTTCACATCTTTAATGTGATCGTATTCTTTACTTAGTTTAGTGTGTGGTACAGCAACCAGTTTTGCATCTTCACCTGATTCATCAGTCATTTTCAGTACGCCAACAGGACGGCAACGAATGACTGAACCTGGTTGTAATGGGTATGGAGTTGGAACCAGAACGTCTACTGGATCACCATCTAAAGATAATGTGTTGTTGATGTAACCGTAGTTGCATGGGTAGAACATCGCTGTTGACATAAAACGGTCAACGAACAGTGCACCACTTTCTTTATCAACTTCGTATTTGATTGGATCAGCATTGGCTGGAATTTCAATAACAACATAGATATCTTCTGGTAGTTCTTTACCAGCAGGAACATGATTCAGGCTCATAAAAAATTTCCTATGAAAAATTAATTTGACGTGGCTCGTAGTATAGCGAAAAGTTTTTAACAATACCCGTTTTTTGCCGTACAGGTTGCCTTTTGAGGTAAAAATAAGCAACAAATACACGAATTAGCTATTTTGGGAGATGAAAAAACCGGACGCGTTAATTAAGCCCGGTTTAACTATATCCTGACAAAAAGAAAATTTATTCTTCGTCTGGATATTGAGCCATAAATGCTTCTGCTTGTTCGACCATCGCTTTAGTACCCACAAAGAATGGCATGCGTTGGTGCAACTCTGTTGGTTTGATATCTAAAATACGATCTTTACCATTACTGGCTTTACCACCCGCTTGTTCCGCGAGGAATGCCATTGGGTTGCATTCATAAAGTAAGCGTAATTTACCATTTGGATGACTTGCCGTACTTGGGTAAATATAAATCCCCCCTTTGAGCAAGTTACGATGGAAATCCGCAACCAAAGAGCCAATATAGCGAGTTGTATAAGGACGGTTAGTTGCTGCATCCTGCTCTTGGCAATACTTGATGTATTTTTTTACCCCTAATGGGAATTTAATGTAGTTACCTTCATTGATTGAATACATATTTCCGGTAGGCGGAAAATGAACACTTTCGTGAGATAAACAGAAAACCCCTAAAGAAGGATCGTAAGTAAAGGCATGTACACCACAACCGGTAGTGTAAACCAACATAGTAGATGAGCCATAAACGACATAACCCGCAGCAACTTGGCGATTACCGGGTTGCAGGAAATCATCTAGTGTCACTGGTTGGCCAATAGGCGTAATACGGTGGTAAATAGAGAAAATAGTACCAACGGAAACGTTTACATCGATATTAGAAGAACCATCCAATGGATCCATTAATACCACATACTTGGCATTTTCCGCGCGATCACCTTCAAAGATAACGATATCGTCTTCTTCTTCCGAACCGATCCCCGCAACTTCACCACGAGCTTTAAGTGCTGCTTTTAGTTTCTCATTCGCGTAAAGATCCAGTTTCATCTGGGCTTCACCTTGAACATTAGAAACACCGTTAGTGCCAAGAATATCGACTAACCCAGCTTTATTAATATCACGGTGAATAATTTTAGCCCCAAGCTTAATGGCTGACAGCAATGCCGTTAATTCGCCAGTTGCATGGGGAAAATCTTGTTGTTTCTCGACGATAAATTCGCCTAATGTTTTCATGACGTGGGTCCTGAATGTGAATGGATAAAATATAAAAAGGAAAAAAGTTTCCTTATTAGTGGCAAGTTTATCCAAAGAATCGCATGATTCAAAGGTTAATCCGTTTCTAATCTGCTTTTTGATGGTTAGAATAGTGACCAACTTCATGCTATTGGAAAGAAATTCATGCACATTCATATTCTTGGTATTTGTGGCACCTTTATGGGAAGTCTTGCCATCTTAGCTCGAGCGAAAGGGCATAAAGTAACTGGCTCTGATGCAAATGTTTATCCTCCAATGAGCACATTATTGGAAAATCAAGGCATTGAGCTAATCGAAGGTTATGCTCCACAACAATTGGAACCTGCTCCTGACATGGTGATTATTGGCAATGCGATGACTCGAGGGAATCCTTGTGTTGAAGCGGTACTTGAAAAAGGATTGCCTTACACATCAGGGCCACAATGGTTACATGACTATATTTTGCCTGAGCGTTGGGTTTTGGCCGTTGCGGGTACCCATGGTAAAACGACTACGGCAGGTATGCTGGCTTGGATTTTAGAAGATTGTGGTTATCAACCTGGTTTTTTAATTGGTGGTGTGCCGGGTAACTTTCAAGTTTCAGCACAATTGGGGGAAAGCCCGTTTTTTGTTATTGAAGCTGATGAGTATGACAGTGCTTTCTTTGATAAACGTTCTAAATTTGTTCATTACTCGCCACGTACGCTTATCTTAAATAATCTGGAATTCGATCATGCGGATATTTTTGATGATTTAACGGCGATTCAAAAACAGTTTCATCATTTAGTCCGTATTGTGCCGGGCAGTGGCAAAATTATCATGCCTGATAACGATCTGAACTTAAAACAGACCATTGGTATGGGATGTTGGAGTGAGGAAGAGTACACCGGTGAGACGGGTGATTGGCAGGCGAAAAAGATCAGTAATGACAGTAGCCACTTTGCAGTGTTCCATAAAGGTGAGCAAGTCGGTGAGGTTTGTTGGGGACTTTCGGGTGAACACAATATGCAAAATGGCTTAATGGCCATTGTGGCAGCTCACCACGTTGGTGTATTACCGGTAGATGCATGCGCAGCACTCAATAAATTTATTAACGCCCGTCGTCGTTTAGAGTTACGGGGTGAAGTAAATCAAGTGAGTGTTTATGATGACTTTGCCCATCATCCTACGGCGATTTTAGCAACCCTTGAAGCGTTACGTAGTAAAGTTGGCGGAACAGCACGTATTATTGCGGTATTAGAACCTCGCTCTAATACGATGAAGATGGGGATCAGTAAAGATGATATCGCCCCGGCATTGGGACGTGCTGATGAAGTTTTCTTATTTCAGCCACCTAACATTCAATGGTTAGTCAGTGATATTGCCGAGAAGTGTGTACAGCCTGCTCGTTGGAGCACGGATATTGATACATTAGTGGAGATGGTTGCTAAAGAAGCTAAACCGGGTGATCATATTTTGATCATGAGCAATGGTGGCTTTGGTGGTATACATGAAAAACTCCTGGCGAAATTAGCCACACCAAAATCATCTGTGGATCAATATTAATTTAAATAAGTAAGCCACTGAAATTTCAGTGGCTTACTGTTTATGACCTATTTTCCTGAAGTCGCTATTTATAATTCCTGATCAAATAGGTTTAAAATCGCATCTCGTAGTTCTTCTGTTGAGAATCCTGGCGCGGGTGTAGAAAAAATAGTGTCATCACCAGCGATACTTCCGAGGATCCCTTCTGCTTTACCTAAAGAATCTAATAAACGTGCAATAAGCTGTGCGGCACCGGGGCTGGTTCTAATAACCACTACTGAGTGGTTATGGTCAATATCAAGTACCAAATTTTTCAATGGGCTACTTGCTGTTGGTACACCAAGTTCTGTTGGCAGGCAGTAAACCATTTCCATTTTGGCATTACGCGTTCTTACTGCGCCAAATTTTGTTAGCATACGAGAGATTTTAGACTGGTTAATATTATCAAAACCAGCTTCTTGTAATGCGGTTACAATCTCGCCTTGTGAACTGAATTTTTCTTCTTTCAGCAGGGCTTTAAATGCTTTAACCAAGTCTTCTTGCTTAGAAGGAGTGCGCATAGTTCACCTTTAGTGAGTTATCAATAACTCGCACATTATGCAGAGAAGTGAATTTTTATGCAACATTAGCTCCGTTAATCTTGTTTCTCTTCTTGGTTGATGTGTGTTTTTGTGTGTTAACTCAAAAAAGTTTTATTTCTCGATATTGAATGCGATAATCTTGATTAGGTAAATAATTTGTTAACTAAATGATAATCTTAAATGATTATGCAATATGAGATAGTTCGTTTAGCACTTAGCGATATTTATTGGAATTATTTCTCAAAAGAGTGCCCGCTATCTCATTAACAGATAAGCAATTTGTTTAGAATAACCGAAGTATTATTTTTTACTACAAATGCCTTATTATGCAATATAGCTGTTAAATAATTGTTTTCTTTACTAGGTGTGTTGCGTAATAGTGAGTATATCAAAGGCGTTCCACTATCTCGTAAACTAAGGAGTATCAGAATGAAAGTAGCAGTTCTCGGTGTAGCGGGTGGTATTGGTCAGGCACTGGCACTTCTTCTTAAAAATCAGCTTCCAGCTGGTAGTGAACTCTCTTTATATGATATCGCTCCGGTTACACCGGGTGTTGCAGCGGACTTAAGTCATATACCTACTCAAGTAAGGGTAAAAGGTTTTGCTGGCGAAGATCCTTCTCCTGCATTAAAAGATGCAGATGTTGTTTTAATTTCTGCCGGTGTTGCCCGTAAACCGGGTATGGATCGCTCTGATCTTTTCAATGTAAATGCAGGGATCGTGCGTAATCTTATTGAAAAAGTTGCACAAAACTGCCCTAAGGCGCTTATTGGTATCATTACTAATCCAGTCAATACTACGGTTGCTATCGCTGCTGAAGTACTGAAAAAAGCCGGTGTTTATGATAAAAAACGCCTATTTGGTGTGACAACACTGGATATTATCCGTGCGAATACTTTTGTTGCTGAATTAAAAGGCAAAGATCCACAAACAACGAATGTTCCGGTCATTGGTGGACACTCAGGTGTCACTATTCTTCCTTTGCTATCTCAAGTAGCCGGTGTGTCATTTACTGATGAAGAAGTTGCTGCATTAACAAAACGTATTCAAAATGCGGGAACTGAGGTTGTTGAAGCTAAAGCGGGTGGCGGATCAGCCACATTATCAATGGGACAAGCAGCTGCGCGCTTTGGTCTTTCATTGATCCGTGCTTTAAATGGCGAAAAAGATGTTATTGAGTGCACCTATACCGAAGGCGATGGTGAACATGCCCGTTTCTTTGCACAACCTGTTCGTTTAGGTAAGAATGGTGTTGAAGAATATCTACCAATCGGTCAATTAAGTGATTTTGAAAAACAATCTCTTAATGGCATGTTGGATGTATTGAAAAAAGATATAATTCTTGGCGAAGAATTTATTAATAAATAAAAAATAACCTTTTTGCTTTAAAATAATGTAAATTTAAATAAAAACCGCTGATAGTGTATCAGCGGTTTTTTTTATTAATTATAATATATGTAATTATTAGTTAATTATTGGTTTTGTCGCGTATCTTCCGTTCAAGTAATTCTCCTGTTTCAGGATGAAAATAACGACTGGGCCAAATTTCCGAAGGCGCTACACCTAGAAAGTCAGCAATGATTTTCTCACCTTTTGGCCAAGGGCGTGACAGTGCGTTAGCCAGTGTTGAAGAGCTTAAACCAGCTTGGCGAGAGATGGCTGCCAGTGTTGTGCCTCATTTTCTGAGTGCGGCAATAATATCGGCAGGATGCCAATCAGATTTCCTTGAAATCATTTTTAATCCTTTTTCTATAAAATTAAATGCTGTGTTAGTGGTATAAATAACAGTTTATTAGAAATGCTTAAAAGCATTAAACTGATTATTTAGAAAATAAAATAACATTATTTTTCTAAAAATATTTCTGATTTTATTCTTAATAATTTCTTTTTTGAAGTTGATAACAATTTTAGAGAAACGTAATGAAAAAAGAGTGGTATACGGCAATGGAATTGACGGGTATAGGTGGATTACCTAAATCACCACAAGGTGTAAATGCAAAAGCTAAACGTGAATCTTGGTTAAAACAAGAGAGAACTAATAAACAAGGAAATGGCGTTGAATATCATTACTCTTGTTTACCAGAAGAAACTTTAATTGCTCTGGAGCTTTATGAACCATTAGCACATTACAAACTAAATAAAGAGGAGCCACTCGTTATCTGGGTGAAAGCATTCCAACAACTTAATGATGGTGAACAAAAAACAGTAACAGAGCTGATCTTGCGGGATGGTATTAGAAGTTTTTTAGAAAAGATCGTCAAAGATTAAGCGACTTTAAAGAACGCGCTATTGCGTTATCCGCAACCGATATCTGACTAACCTCTTAGTTGAATGTGAGATGAGATCATGAAAAAAGAATGGTATACAGCAAAAGAATTAGTAGGGCTTGCAGGGTTACCTAATTCTCCACAAGGGGTCAATTTAATGGCACGCCGTGAAGGATGGGAAAATCGCCGTAAGCGTGGAGTACAAGGTAAAGCCGTTGAGTACTCGGTTAAAAGCCTCCCTGAAGAGGTGGTGAGTGTGTTAGCGGCGCATGAGCCTCCTGCAGAATATTTATCTAAGCGTCAGGATGCCTTTCTTATCTGGGTGGAAGCTTATTATCAGCTAACAAAATCAGAGCGTGAAAAAATCGTAAAATTTGTTTTACGAGAAGGTCTCGCTAAGTTAATTAGCTATATTGATGCTGACAATCAAGAAGAGATCGAACGAGAAAATGAAGAAGTGGTTCAAAAATTAAAAAGCCCCCCAGAGTCGACATAGTCGCTCTGACGGGCTTCTCATACTTTATGGGGTTTAGGTATGAAAATTACGATTGTCGTTGCACAGCAACGTGCGCAAGGCCAATTAATGCATCTTTGTAAGATGAATCAGGAATAATCGCTAACGCCTCAATGGCTTTATCGGCTTCTTCTTCCGCTTTTTGGCGGGTATATTCCAGTGAGCCACACTGTTTCATCGTTTTTAACACAGTGTCGAGTAAATGACGGCCGTTACCTTTTTCAATGGCTTGACGAATGAGTTGTGATTCTGTTTCGTTACCATGGTGCATGGCATGAAGTAAAGGCAAAGTAGGTTTACCTTCATCCAGATCGTCACCGGTATTTTTACCTAATTGGGTATTATCTGCATCATAATCCAGTAAATCGTCAATCAGCTGGAATGCGGTACCAAGATAACGACCATAATCTTGGAAAGCTTTCTCTTGCTCTGGAGTGGCTCCGCAGAGGATGGCTGACGCATGAGAGGCAGCTTCAAATAAACGAGCGGTTTTACTGTAGATAACTTGCATATAGTCATCTTCAGTAATGTCAGGATCGTTACAATTCATTAATTGTAATACTTCACCTTCAGCGATCACATTGGTTGCGCTAGACATCAGCTTTAGCACGCGCATGGAATCAAGATCCGTCATCATCTGAAAAGATCGTGTATAAATAAAGTCACCTACCAGCACGCTTGCAGCATTACCAAACACAGCATTAGCTGTTTGTTTGCCTCTACGCATATCGGATTCATCAACAACATCGTCGTGCAATAATGTTGCGGTATGAATAAATTCAATTAAAGCGGCGACAGAGATATGTTTGTCCCCTTGATAATCCAAAGCTCGGCCGGTCAGAACAGCGATCATTGGGCGGATCCTTTTACCACCACCGCTAATGATGTAGTAACCAAGCTGGTTTATCAAAGAAACATCTGAATTAAGCTGGTAAAGAATTGCGTCATTTACCGCAGCCATATCAGCGGATGTGAGTTTTATAATAGATTCTAAATTCATGTTTTTCGACTTTGGCTCGCCAATGAGCGCGTTATAATTAATAAAAAATGATCATGCCATAGATTTTACTCTCTTATAATTTAGATTGTACTTTAAAAATGGCTGAAATAAATATTGTGTAAAAAACTCTTTTTTTTGCTGGTTGTTTGCGATCTATACTTGTCATCGCGACTAAATTTGCGTAGAATTCGCGCCCTATGTGAATATTTTAATTGTGCACTCAAATTATACATATTGGGAGTGTGCGGAAAGCGGAGTTTATATGTACGCGGTTTTCCAAAGTGGTGGTAAACAACACCGAGTCAGCGAAGGTCAAACAATTCGCTTAGAAAAGCTTGAAGTAGCAACTGGCGAAACTATTGAGTTTGACACCGTCATGATGGTCGCTGATGGCGACAACATTCAAATTGGCGCTCCAATCCTTGAGGGCGTTAAAGTTAAAGCGGAAGTGGTTGCTCACGGTCGCGGCGAGAAAGTTAAAATTGTTAAGTTCCGTCGTCGTAAACACAGCCGTAAACAACAGGGCCACCGTCAGTGGTTTACTGATGTTAAAATCACTGGTATCGCTTAAGGTTTAGGAGAGCAGATTAATGGCACACAAAAAGGCTGGCGGCTCGACTCGTAACGGTCGCGATTCCGAAGCAAAACGTCTAGGTGTAAAACGTTTCGGTGGTGAAGCTGTATTAGCAGGTAGCATCATCGTTCGTCAACGTGGTACTAAGTTCCATGCAGGTACTAACGTTGGTTGTGGTCGTGACCACACCCTGTTTGCGTTAGCTGACGGAAAAGTTAAATTCGAAGTTAAAGGTCCAAACAATCGTAAATTTATCAGCATCGAAGCTGAATAATTACCGGTCCTTTAAACACCGAGTTAAAAGCCCTGCACAGTCTGTTGCGGGGCTTTTTATATTTAAAAAAGGCCATCTCTGGGTAATTTCGGCCATCCAGCACGTTAATGGCTATCATACGGAGTAAAATCATGAAATTTGTTGATGAGGCCAAGATCCTAATCGTCGCTGGCGACGGTGGTAACGGCTGTGTAAGCTTTCGTCGAGAAAAATATATCCCGAAAGGGGGACCAGACGGTGGTGATGGCGGTGATGGTGGTGATGTCTACATGGTTGCAGACGAAAACCTCAACACCCTTATCGATTACCGTTTTACTAAATCTTACCGCGCTGAGCGTGGTGAAAATGGCCAAAGCCGTGATTGTACGGGAAAACGTGGTCAAGATATTACTATTAATGTCCCTGTGGGGACGCGTGCCCGTGATCTTGCTACAGGTGAGATCATTGCTGACTTAACGGTACATGGTCAAAAACAAATGGTCGCTAAAGGTGGCTTCCATGGTTTAGGGAATACGCGTTTTAAATCATCAGTCAATCGTGCACCACGTCAACGCACAATGGGTACACCAGGTGAATCACGTGAAGTACTGTTAGAGCTGATGCTACTTGCGGATGTAGGTATGTTAGGTATGCCGAATGCCGGTAAATCTACCTTTATTCGAGCCGTCTCGGCAGCCAAACCCAAAGTGGCAGATTATCCATTTACTACACTAGTACCTAGCTTAGGTGTTGTGCGTATGGACAGCCATCAAAGCTTTGTAGTTGCGGATATACCGGGGCTGATCGAAGGGGCTGCTGATGGCGCGGGTCTTGGGATCCAGTTCCTGAAACATTTAGAACGTTGCCGTGTATTATTGCATTTGATCGACATCGATCCTATTGATGGTTCTGATCCCGTTGAAAATGCCAAAATCATTATTTCTGAATTAGAAAAATACAGCGATAAACTGGCACAAAAACCACGTTGGTTAGTTTTCAATAAAGTGGATCTGCTTGATGCCGATGAAGCAAAACAGAAAGCGCAAGCGATAGTTGAAGCGTTGGGTTGGGAAGGTGATTATTATATGATTGCTGCTATCAACCAAGAAGGGGTGAAAAAACTTTGTTGGGATATTATGGAATTCCTGAAAGTAACCCCACGTGAGCAAGATATTGCTACCGCTTTAGCCACTGAAGAAAAAGTTGATTTTATGTGGGATGACTACCATAAAGAACAACTTGAAAATCCTGACATTGAAGACGATGACGAAGATTGGGATGAAGAAGATGATGATGGTGTAGAGTTTATCTACCAACGTTAATCTCTCTTTTTATCGGTATTGTTGTCTCGGTATCGTATAGACATACAGATAGTGAGACATAAAAAACGCCTGAATTTTCAGGCGTTTTTACTTTCTAACAAATAATAGTGCTATCTATTGTTATAGATATCTTTATATAAATTCGTTTCAAAACGAACCAAATAGGCGCGTCCAGCATTGCGATTTTGTGTAGGGGGAGAGTAGGCAGAAATAAATTGTACAAATGCCACTTTCTGTCCATTGGCTGTGGTCATAAAGCCAGCTAGATTATACACTCCCTTGAGTGAACCTGTTTTAGCGGAAACTTTACCGTTGACGCCCGCTTCAGTAAAACCACCACGATATTGCAATGTACCATCATGACCGGCAAGAGGAAGCATACTGATAAAATTTAACTCACTATCATGTTGTCCGACATATTGTAATACTTGCATCATGGTTGCGGGGGGCTATCAGGTTATGGCGGGAAAGCCCAGATCCATCCACCATAATTGTATTAGCTAAATCAATGCCCGCTTTTTGTTTTAAAATAGCACGAGTGGCATCCGCCCCTGAACGCCAAGTGCCAGCTACACCATAATATTCACGACCAATAGTTCTAAATACGGCATCTGCAATCATATTGTCAGACTCTTTTAACATCGTCGTCAATAAAGTGTGTAACGGTTTAGATTGTGTTTGTGCTAAAACAGTAACAGGGGCTTTAGGTTGGGAGCGGCGTTTGACATAACCGTCCAGCTCAATATCTGCACGTTGTAACTCTTCTTTTAGCAATATACCTGCCCAGTGCGCACCATCTTGAATGGAAAACATCAGCGGCATGGCTTCTTCACGTTTAGGAATGCAGCCTGTTATCACATAAGTATTTAAATCTCTCACCGTGACGTCTAATTCGCAAAAGCGGGTTCGTGTTGAGCCTTTTTCATAGGTTTCAACTTCGCTTAAAACCGTGACAGGATAAAAAGACGCTTTACGTATGGTGGCGATATCACCTTCTTTTTGACCACTTTGCAGTAAGACGGAAAAACAATTTTTATCTACAATAGCGGCACTTGGTGGGGCACTAAAGCATTGGGTCATATCATTCCAAACCCATCCCGGCGCTTTGTCATGGCTGGAGAAAGCAGAGGTATCAATTAATAAATTTCCCGTTATTTTTGTGACGCCGGATTGTTTTAATACGGCAACCATTGCTCGTAATTGCTGGCGAGTTAGCGTAGGATCACCACTAAAACGGAAAATTAAATCACCCTCTAGTTGATTGTTTTTTATCTTACCTTCCGTTTCCATTGTGGTGGTAAATTGATAATCGCCCCCTAATTGCAATAGGGCGGCTAAAGCTGTGACCACTTTTTGTGTGCTGGCTGGCAAAGATAATTGATTATCATTATAAGTTAGGTTAGGGGAGGATGCGCCAACAGTTTGGGTGATTAAACCGACTTGAGTGCCATCAGGCAAAAGTTCTATATATTTTTCAACAGGAATGGCGAGGGTTGAAAAGCTTAACAGACTCAAGGTATAAAATATTCCGCGGAATATAGGTAATAAGCGCATAATTTCTCTATCCGTAACTATAAGCTTAACGCTATAGTGTTGATTGCCAGAGGCTAATACTAAAGGGCAATGAGGGCAAAAGTAAACGGTAACACGTGTGATTATCTGATTATCAGAAAATATTACTTATCCTGTTTTTAAAACGAGAATAAGACGTGAAGCCATTGGCCTCTTGTGTTAGATTTAGTTTAGCTTTAGATAAGGGAGGTTTTTACTACTTCCCAACCAAAAGGGTAGAAAGTTACAATTATTTTCTATTCATCGAATATATAAAGGGACAGGCCCTCATTAAGGCTGCCTGTGTCTTTTTTTGTCTTGAGAAGAGTAAAGTAGAACCTTTTCTCTGTGTTGTTAGTATAAAAAATCAGGATGATACCTATTTTTTATTAGGAATAGTATTGAGGTATTAACACATGAATCAGATCCCTATGACAGTTCTCGGAGCAGAAAAATTACGCGAAGAACTGGAATATCTAAAAACTGTTCGTCGCCCAGAAATTACCGCGGCCATTGCTGAGGCACGGGAACATGGCGACTTAAAAGAAAACGCGGAATATCACGCAGCTCGTGAACAACAGGGTTTCTGTGAAGGCCGCATTCAAGAAATTGAAGCAAAATTATCAAATGCGCAAGTCATTGATATCACTAAAATGACGAATAATGGACGTATTATTTTTGGTGCCACGGTGACGTTACTCAATGTGGATACTGAAGAAGAGCAAAAATACCGCATTGTTGGTGATGATGAAGCAAACATTAAAGAAAACTTAATTTCAGTCAACTCACCGATTGCCCGTGGATTGATTGGTAAAGAGTTAGATGATGTGGTGGTCATTAACACCCCAGGCGGCCAAGTAGAGTATGAAGTTTTAAACGTAGAATATATTTAATTTGTAATTTTACGTTTCTATAGAAAACTAGAATGCTATCCTGTGGTAATATTAAAAAAGGCCTGAAAAGGCCTTTTTTGCCATAGAGTTAGTTATGGCATTTTTATATAAAGGTATAAGTTTTATTTCGGTAAAATAATTTTACGCGCTTCAGAAGGGCGATAAAGAACAACCATTTTTCCGATAACTTGTACATTCTGTGCACCGCTTTCACGCACAATCGCTGCCACGATCAAGTTTTTAACATCTCGATCTTCGCCTGCGATTTTGACTTTGATAAGCTCATGATGTGCCAGAGCGATTTCAATTTCTGCAAGAACGCCTTCAGTCAACCCGTTGTTACCGATCATAACGACAGGATTGAGATGATGAGCGAGCCCTTTCAGGTGTTGAATTTGTTTTTTGTTAAGAGTCATCATTAATTTTTGCTTAGTTGGGATTGAAAACGGTCTATTCTAACGCCATCTCTCATTTATCACCATAAAATGTCGTCAAGATGCGGTAAAATGAGTGAAGAAGTAAAATTTTTGATTGCTAAGTGTATGATAGTTGGAAAACGCAATGGCCAATAAAAAACGTTCGGCAAGCTCTAGCCGCTGGTTACAAGAACATTTTAGTGATAAATATGTTCAACAAGCAAAGAAAAAAGGGTTTCGCTCTCGAGCTTGGTTTAAATTGGAAGAAATTCAGCAAAGTGATAACATTTTCAAACCAGGTATGACCGTTGTCGATTTAGGTGCTGCTCCGGGTGGGTGGTCTCAATATGTCGTACAGCAGTTAGGAAATAAAGGTAGGATCATCGCATGTGACCTTTTACCTATGGATCCTATCGTTGGTGTCGATTTCCTTCAAGGCGATTTTCGTGATGAACTTGTATTGAAGGCATTGCTTGATAGAGTAGGTGATAATAAAGTCCAGGTTGTCATGTCTGACATGGCTCCAAACATGAGCGGAACACCCGCGGTCGATATTCCTCGATCCATGTATTTAGTAGAGTTAGCGCTTGATATGTGTCGTGATGTGCTGGCTCCCGGGGGAAGTTTTATTGTCAAAGTGTTTCAGGGAGAAGGCTTTGATGAGTACCTGGGGCAAATACGCTCCCTGTTTACGAAAGTGAAAGTTCGTAAACCAGACGCTTCGCGGTCTCGTTCTCGTGAGGTATATATTGTAGCCACAGGGCGTAAACTTTAGTACCCTAAAGCTATTTGTTAACACAGTTGTAATATGAGGTTAATCCCTTGAGTGACATGGCGAAAAACCTGATCCTCTGGTTAGTCATTGCAGTCGTATTGATGTCATTATTCCAGAGCTTCGGACCCAGCGATTCGAATAGTCGTAAGGTGGATTACTCTACCTTTATCAATGAGTTAACTAATAACCAGTTACGCGAGGTCAGCATAAGTGGTTATGATATTAATGTAACTAAAACAGATAACTCAAAGTACAGCACGTATATGCCTATGCGTGATGATAACCTGCTGACCACTTTAATGAACCGTAATGTAAAAGTGACCGGAGAACCCATTGAAGGTCAAAGCCTTCTAACACAAATTTTTGTGTCTTGGTTCCCAATGCTTTTACTGATTGGTCTTTGGATCTTCTTTATGCGCCAAATGCAAGGTGGTGGCGGTAAAGGTGCGATGTCTTTTGGTAAGAGTAAGGCTCGCATGTTGACAGAAGACCAAATCAAAACAACCTTTGCTGATGTTGCAGGTTGTGATGAGGCAAAAGAAGAAGTCAGCGAGCTAGTTGAGTATTTACGTGATCCGGGTCGTTTCCAGAAATTAGGTGGTAAAATTCCGAAAGGTATCCTAATGGTTGGTCCTCCGGGTACGGGTAAAACATTATTAGCAAAAGCGATTGCTGGTGAAGCAAAAGTACCTTTCTTTACTATTTCTGGTTCTGACTTCGTTGAAATGTTTGTCGGGGTCGGTGCTTCTCGTGTTCGTGATATGTTTGAACAGGCTAAAAAAGCAGCACCTTGTATCATCTTTATCGATGAAATCGATGCGGTTGGTCGTCAACGTGGTGCCGGTCTTGGCGGTGGTCATGATGAACGTGAACAAACGCTGAACCAAATGCTGGTCGAAATGGATGGTTTTGAAGGCAATGAAGGTATCATCGTGATTGCCGCAACTAACCGCCCTGACGTATTAGACCCTGCATTATTACGTCCAGGTCGTTTTGACCGTCAAGTCGTCGTAGGTTTACCAGATGTTCGTGGTCGTGAGCAAATTCTGAAAGTGCATATGCGCCGAGTGCCATTATCACCAGACGTTGATCCTGCGATCCTTGCTCGTGGTACTCCGGGTTTCTCCGGTGCTGACTTGGCAAACTTGGTTAATGAAGCTGCACTATTTGCCGCACGCGGTAACAAACGTGTTGTTTCAATGGTCGAGTTCGAAAAAGCAAAAGATAAGATCATGATGGGTGCTGAACGCCGTTCAATGGTTATGACCGAAGAACAAAAAGCATCAACGGCTTATCATGAAGCGGGACACGCCATTATTGGTCGTTTAGTGCCTGAACATGATCCGGTACACAAAGTGACGATTATCCCGCGTGGACGTGCATTAGGTGTGACTTTCTTCTTACCTGAAGGTGACCAAATCAGTGCCAGCCGTCAAAAACTGGAAAGCCAAATTTCAACACTTTATGGTGGTCGTTTAGCGGAAGAGATCATTTATGGGCCTGAACATGTTTCGACAGGGGCTTCTAATGATATCAAAGTGGCAACCAATATTGCGCGTAACATGGTGACACAGTGGGGCTTCTCTGAAAAATTAGGGCCATTACTGTATGCTGATGAAGACGGTGAGGTGTTCTTAGGTCGTTCAGTTGCTAAAGCGCAACATATGTCAGATGAAACGGCACGTACTATCGACGAAGAAATTAAAGCTATCATCGATCGTAACTATACCCGAGCTCGTCAAATCCTGATGGACAACCTAGATATTCTGCACTCAATGAAAGATGCATTAATGACTTATGAAACCATTGATGCACCTCAAATTGATGACTTAATGAATCGTCGTGAAGTTCGTCCACCGGCAGGTTGGGAAGGCAATAATGGCAATAGTGGTGCAAATACCGCTACAGCACAGCCGACACAAACACATGTGACGAATGAGCCAAATAATAAGTCAGGATCAGAGAGTGACACACCTTCTGATAACAATACTCATTAATCCTTATCGGGTTCTATATTGAGTAAGCTATAAATACAAACCCCAGGCTTTCTGGGGTTTTTTTATATAGGTATCAACGAAATGAAATTAATTGCCAGAGGAAGAGAGCTTAATTTATCTTCACCCCAAGTGATGGGCATTTTAAATGTGACGCCAGATTCATTTTCTGATGGCGGAACGCATAACTCTCTTAATGATGCTATTAACCACGCCGCTAAACTTATTGCTGAAGGGGCTTCTATCATCGATATCGGTGGTGAATCAACAAGGCCGGGTGCCAGTGATATTTCTGTCGATGAAGAGTTACATCGTGTTATTCCTGTGGTCGAAGCTATCCAGCAACGTTTTGATGTGTGGATTTCTGTTGATACATCCAAAGCACAAGTGATCACGGAGTCCGCTCAAGCGGGTGCCTCTATTATCAATGATATACGTTCACTTACCGAACCTGGAGCACTTCAGGCGGCTGCAAAAACGGGGTTACCTGTTTGTATTATGCATATGCAAGGTTTACCTAAAACAATGCAACATTCGCCGCAGTATAAGAATGTGATGATAGAAGTTGATGCTTTTCTGGCAGAGAATATTCAACGTTGTATTGATGCTGGTATCGAGAAAAATCAAATTATTCTTGATCCAGGCTTCGGCTTTGGTAAAAATTTAGCGCATAATTATCAATTATTAGCACATCTAAGTGATTTTCATCACTTTGGTTTACCGATACTCGCCGGAATGTCACGTAAATCAATGGTAGGACAGTTACTCAATGTTCCGCCACAAGAGCGTGTTGCTGGTAGTGTTGCTTGCGCAGTTATTGCTGCAATGCAAGGGGCACAAATTATTCGTGTACACGATGTTAAAGAGACTGTAGATGCGATGAAAGTCGTGCAGGCGACTCTTTCTGCAAAGGAAAATAATGAATGAGCGAACGTAAATACTTTGGAACAGACGGTATCCGTGGAAAAGTAGGTGACAGCCCTATTACACCTGATTTTGTATTAAAGCTAGGCTGGGCTGCAGGTAAAGTACTTGCACGTCACGGCTCACGTAAAATCATTATTGGTAAAGATACTCGTATTTCTGGTTATATGTTGGAATCGGCTCTAGAAGCAGGCCTTGCTGCTGCGGGATTATCCGCTTCATTTACAGGCCCGATGCCAACCCCCGCGGTCGCTTATTTAACCCGTACTTTCAGAGCAGAAGCTGGCATAGTGATTTCTGCTTCTCATAATCCCTATTATGATAATGGCATCAAATTCTTCTCCATTGATGGTACAAAACTACCTGATGAAGTAGAAGAAGCCATTGAAGCGGAAATGGAAAAACCGATCACTTGTGTAGAGTCCGCAGAATTAGGGCGTGCGAATCGCATTGTTGATGCCGCGGGCCGTTATATTGAATTTTGTAAAGGTACGTTCCCTAACGAAAATAATTTAAATGGGTTAAAAGTTGTTGTGGATTGTGCCCATGGTGCAACTTACCATATTGCGCCTAATGTTTTTCGTGAACTCGGGGCTGAGGTTATCACTATTGGTTGTGAGCCTACGGGCATCAATATCAATGACGAATGTGGTGCAACAGATGTACGCATGTTGCAAAAACGCGTGTTAGAAGAGGGTGCCGACGTTGGTTTAGCCTTTGATGGTGATGGTGACCGTATTATTATGGTTGATCATAAAGGCCTAAAAGTAGATGGTGACCAAATTCTCTATATCATTGCGCGAGAAGCGTTACGCCAAGGTCAACTACGTGGTGGTGCCGTCGGTACACTAATGAGTAATATGGGGTTAGAGATTGCCTTAAAACAGCTTGGTATTCCTTTTGTGAGAGCCAAAGTGGGTGACCGCTATGTGCTTGAGAAATTGCAAGAAAAAGGCTGGCGTTTAGGGGCGGAAAACTCGGGTCATATTATTTTACTTGATAAGACAACAACGGGTGATGGTATTGTTGCTGGTCTACAAGTATTAAGCGCAATGGTTCGTAACCATATGAGCTTGCATGATCTATGCAGTGGCATGAAATTATTACCACAAATTTTGGTGAATGTTCGTTTTACGGGAAATCACGATCCTCTACAATCCACAGAAGTTCAGCAATTCGCAAAAGAAGTTGAGGCGGAGCTTGGTGGTAAGGGACGCGTTTTATTACGTAAATCAGGAACAGAACCATTAATTCGAGTGATGGTTGAAGGCGAAAATGAAGAGCAAGTCACAGCGATGGCGAATCGTATTGCTGGTGCAGTAAAACATGTTGGCTAATTGCTGTTTTTTTCTTCAATTAATCACTTTATAGTAAAATAACCTTGCTTGTCAGTTCAGGTTTGGTTAGTATTCACACCCGCTTAGTAAGGTCGTTGAACTAAAGCGGGTGAAGCAATCGAAGGTTATCGCATAGGCGATAAGTTCCATAGAATAGGTAACGCAAATGTATACAGCACTCATTGTTATTCTTATCATTGCAGCAACAGGGCTGGTTGGTCTGATCCTGTTACAGCAGGGTAAAGGTGCTGATATGGGCGCTTCTTTTGGTGCAGGTGCTTCCGGTACAGTATTTGGTTCAAGCGGTTCAGCAAATTTCATGACCCGTATGACCGCTGTTTTAGCAACAGTGTTTATTGTACTTTGCCTTATTTTAGGTAATTTAAGTGCCAATAAAACTGTTCGTGAAGACAGTAAGTGGATGTCTATCGAGCAGACTGCAGAAGAAGCGAAAAAAGCTGAGCAATTAGCAGCGCCTGTAGCACCAGCAAACACAGATATTCCGCAGTAAACTAAGTAATAGTTAAAAATGAGATTGTTTGGGGTTTTGGTTAAATAAACAGTCTCATTAAAGTGCCGAGGTGGTGAAATTGGTATACACGCTACCTTGAGGTGGTAGTGCCTACAAAACGGGCGTACGGGTTCAAGTCCCGTTCTCGGCACCATTATTCCAGATAGCTTGCGTTTTGCTTGTTATCAGCGTAAAATTTGCCACGTTTTTCGAACGCGGGGTGGAGCAGCTTGGTAGCTCGTCGGGCTCATAACCCGAAGGTCGTTGGTTCAAATCCAGCCCCCGCAACCACTTCTAACAATACAGCACTTTTCTCATTAATCATCTTGTAAACCGATTATGATCCTGAGTGGAATGTGCCGTAGAAGAGGTTATCTCGATTGGCAAGTTACAGGGTCCAGTTGCATAAAGCCCCGAATTTCGGGGTTTTTTGTTATCAGAGAATAGAATACTGGGCTATAAGCCCTTTTTTTATGCCTTGGGGGTGGGTTTGTCCACATTAGAGCAAAAATTAACAGCGATGGTTTCAGCACCAGTAGAAGCATTAGGCTTTGAATTTGTTGGTCTTGAGTTTATTCGTGGTCGAGTATCAACATTGCGTATCTATATTGATAGTGAAGAAGGTATCACTGTTGATGATTGTGCTGATGTTAGCCACCAGGTCAGTGCTGTGCTGGATGTTGAAGATCCAATTCAAACATTTTATAACCTTGAGATCTCATCTCCTGGTTTAGAAAGACCTTTATTCACTACAACGCATTATGAGCAATTTATCGGCGAAGAAGTCGCCGTTGTATTACGAATTGCGATGCAAAACCGCCGTAAATGGCAGGGCATTATTAAGTCTGTCGCTGGCGAAATGATCACGGTTACTGTGGATGGTAAAGACGAAGTGTTCGCACTGAGCAACATCCAGAAAGCTAACCTGGTACCCCACTTTTAAGTTTTGAAGAGGCAACTAGGATGAACAAAGAGATTCTGGCTGTTGTGGAAGCGGTCTCTAACGAAAAATCTCTTCCTCGTGAGAAGATTTTCGAAGCACTGGAAACTGCATTAGCGACAGCGACTAAGAAAAAATATGAGCAAGAGATTGATGTACGAGTTTGCATTGATCGTAAAACGGGGGATTTTGATACTTTCCGTCGTTGGCTTGTGGTTGAAGAAGTTACTCAGCCTACTCGTGAAATCACACTTGAAGCGGCTAAATACGAAGAGCCTGAAATTGAACTAGGCGGCTTCATTGAAGACCAAATTGAGTCTGTTACTTTCGACCGTATTACCACCCAGACCGCAAAACAAGTGATCGTACAAAAAGTACGTGAAGCTGAAAGAGCGATGGTTGTTGATCAATTCCGCGAACAATTAGGCGAAATTATCACGGGCGTTGTGAAAAAAGTAAACCGCGATAACATCACCCTAGATTTAGGAAATAACGCAGAAGCCGTTATCTTACGTGAAGATATGCTACCGCGTGAAAATTTCCGCCCAGGTGACCGTGTACGTGGTGTCTTATACGATGTTCGTACAGAAACTCGTGGTGCACAACTTTTCGTAACACGTTCTCGTCCTGAAATGCTGATCGAATTATTCCGCATTGAAGTACCTGAAATTGGCGAAGAGATCATTGAGATTAAAGCTGCAGCACGTGATCCAGGTTCTCGTGCCAAAATCGCTGTAAAAACCAACGATAAACGCATCGACCCTGTGGGTGCTTGTGTTGGTATGCGTGGTGCACGTGTACAAGCCGTTTCCAGTGAACTGGGCGGTGAACGAATTGATATTGTTCTGTGGGATGATAATCCTGCACAATTCGTGATTAATGCAATGGCTCCGGCAGATGTTGCTTCTATTGTTGTCGATGAAGACAAATGTACAATGGACGTCGCTGTTGAAAGCAGTAATCTTGCCCAAGCGATTGGCCGTAATGGTCAAAATGTTCGCTTAGCAGCACAATTACTGAAAAAACATCGCGGTGATGACAAATGGGAACTGAATGTCATGACTGCAGATGAACTGAATGCTAAGCATCAGGCAGAAGCAAACGCAGCCATTGAAATATTTACTAAGCATCTCGACATTGATGAAGACTTCGCAACTGTTTTAGTTGAAGAAGGTTTCTCTACCCTTGAAGAGTTAGTTTATGTGCCGATTGACGAACTGTTAGCTATCGACGGTCTTGATGAAGAAACAGTTGAAGCATTACGAGAAAGAGCAAAAGCGGCATTAACAACGATTGAACTAGCTCAAAAAGAAAGCCTAGGCGATAACCAGCCAGCTGAGGACTTATTAGCTCTCGAAGGCATGGAACGTTCTTTAGCATTTGATCTAGCTGCCCGTGGTATCTGCACACTGGAAGATCTTGCCGAACAGGGTATCGACGACCTAACTGATATTGACGGTTTAAATAGTGAGCGCGCAGGCGAGCTCATTATGGCTGCTCGTAATATCTGCTGGTTTGGGAATGATGCGTAACAACTGAGCAGGAAGGAACAGAATGACAGATGAAACAGTAAAATCACTTGCAGAAGAGATTCAGACACCGGTTGAACGTTTGGTACAGCAGTTTGCTGATGCCGGTATTAAGAAAACCGTCTCTGATTCTGTCTCCCAAAAAGAGAAAGAAACCTTGCTGGCTTGGTTGAACCGTGATAAAGAGTCAACCAGCCAACCAGAAAAATTAACGTTACAGCGCAAAGTGCGTAGTACGTTAAGTGTTCCTGGTACAGGTGGCAAAAATAAATCAGTAGCCATCGAAGTCCGCAAAAAACGCACTTATGTGAACCGTGATGCAGTTGAAAAAGCACAAGCGGCAGAGCAAGCTCAGCGTGAAGCGGAAGAAAAGGCGCGTCGCGAAGCAGAAGAAAAAGCACAGCGCGAAGCACAAGAGAAAGCACAGCGCGAAGCTGAAGAAAAAGCAAAACGTGAAGCTGAAGAAGCCAAGAAAAAGGCTGAAGAAAAGGCAAAACGTGAAGCTGAAGAAGCAAAACGTGAAGCAGCGGAATTAGCTAAGCGCGAAGCAGCGGAAAAAGACAAAGTGAAACAAAACGAGAAACCAAAAGCTGATAAGGCTGATCAGGAAAAAGCACGTCGCATAGCCGAACAGGCTGAACTGAAACGTAAAACAGAAGAAGCTCAGCGTCGTAAAGCTGAAGAAGAAGCTCGCATTGCAGCAGAAAAAGCGCGTCGCTTAGCGGAAGAAAATGCTGAAAAATGGACTTCAGATACGTCATCTGAAACAGAAGGCACTGACTATCATGTGACGACATCTCGCTATGCGCGTGATGCAGAAGATGAAAGTGATGCTGAGGTTGAAGGTGGCCGTGGCCGTGGTCGTGCAGCAAAAGCCCCTCGTCCAAAGAAAAATAACCGTCACTCTGAAAAAGCAGATCGTGAAGAAGCTCGCGCTGCTGGCCGTTCTAACAAGAAAGGCAAAGGACGTAAAAATAGCACATTACAGCAAGGCTTCAATAAGCCAGCAGCTGCCGTAAACCGTGATGTTGTCATTGGTGAGACTATTTCAGTTGCTGATTTAGCAAACAAAATGGCAGTGAAAGGTTCTGAAGTCATTAAAACAATGATGAAAATGGGTGCAATGGCAACCATCAATCAAGTTTTAGACCAAGAAACGGCACAACTGGTTGCGGAAGAAATGGGTCACAAAGTTATCTTACGTCGTGAAAACGAGTTAGAAGAACAAGTGATGAACGACCGTGATACTAGCGATGAAATGGCTGTATCTCGTGCGCCTGTTGTGACTATTATGGGTCACGTTGACCATGGTAAAACCTCTTTACTCGACTACATTCGCTCAACGAAAGTGGCTTCAGGTGAAGCAGGTGGTATTACTCAGCATATCGGTGCTTATCACGTTAAAACCGACAAAGGTGAAATTACCTTCCTAGATACTCCAGGTCACGCCGCATTTACTTCAATGCGTGCCCGTGGTGCTCAGGTAACGGATATCGTTGTTCTGGTTGTTGCTGCTGATGATGGTGTGATGCCACAAACTATCGAAGCTATCCAACACGCCAAAGCAGCAAATGTGCCTGTTGTTGTTGCCGTGAACAAAATTGATAAACCAGAAGCTGATCCTGATCGTGTTAAAACTGAGCTGTCTCAATATGGCATTCTGCCAGAAGATTGGGGTGGTGAGACTCAGTTTATCCATGTGTCAGCAAAACAAGGTTTAGGTATTGACGAGTTGCTGGATGCTATCTTATTACAAGCGGAAGTTCTTGAACTGAAAGCAGTAAAAGAGGGTATGGCAAGCGGTGTTGTTATCGAATCTTACCTCGATAAAGGCCGTGGTCCTGTTGCGACTATCCTTGTTCGTGAAGGTACTTTGAATAAAGGTGATATCGTTCTGTGTGGCTTTGAATACGGTCGTATTCGTGCAATGCGTAACGAATTAGGTAAAGAAGTACAATCTGCCGGCCCATCAATGCCTGTTGAGATTTTAGGTCTGTCTAATGTACCTTCTGCGGGTGATGAAGCAACCGTTGTTCGTGATGAGAAAAAAGCGCGTGAAGTTGCCTTATATCGTCAAGGTAAATTCCGTGAAGTGAAACTGGCTCGTCAACAGAAATCGAAACTGGAAAACATGTTTGCTAACATGGAAGAAGGTAAAGTTTCTGAACTGAACATCGTACTGAAAACGGATGTTCAAGGAACTTGTGAAGCCATCACTGATGCATTAGTTAAACTTTCTACAGATGAAGTTAAACTGAAAATTATCGGTTCTGGCGTGGGTGGTATCACTGAAACAGATGCGACTTTAGCGGCTGCTTCTGATGCTATCATTCTTGGTTTCAACGTTCGTGCTGATGCTTCTGCACGTCGTATTATCGAACAAGAAAGTGTTGATTTACGTTACTACTCCGTTATCTATAGCTTGATTGATGAAATTAAATCAGCAATGAGCGGTATGTTAGAGCCTGAATACAAACAAGAAATCATGGGTCTTGCTGAGGTTCGTGATGTATTTAAATCACCTAAATTCGGCGCTATCGCGGGTTGTATGGTGGTTGAAGGTAACATTAAACGTAACAATCCTATTCGCGTATTACGTGATAACGTGGTTATTTACGAAGGTGAGCTTGAATCACTGCGTCGCTTTAAAGATGACGTCAACGAAGTCCGTAATGGTATGGAATGTGGTATCGGTGTGAAAAACTACAACGATGTCCGTGTTGGCGATATGATTGAAGTGTTCCAAGTTATCGAAATTAAACGTTCTATCGATTAATCGAGTACGTCTGATTTAAACAGGAAGGGAGCTTAATGGCTCCCTTCTTATTCCTCTCTTTGTGCTATTCCCCCTTTATTCTTTTCTGTATTTTTCAATATAAGCGAAATAGATTGGCTTTCAGTAATTTATGTCATTAAAAGAACAGGGTAAGATAACGCTAAAGAGCAGATTTATTGCTAAAGAGAAAAAAAGCGTAAAGCGGTTGTGAAACGTGACTTTATGTATACTCTTTAGATATCATCGATTTTAAAATTGGATCAATAATGACAATAGAGTGATAACGACATTGTCAGGGAGAGATAAAATGGCAAGAGATTTTAGCCGTGCTCAGCGTGTTTCTCAGGAAATGCAAAAAGAAATCGCCATCATTTTACAGCGCGAAGTAAAAGATCCACGTATTGGAATGGCCACCGTATCCGGTGTTGAAATTTCACGTGATCTGGCTTACGCCAAAGTATTTGTCACCTTTTTAAACCTATCAGCAGGTGAAGAAAGCGATGAAGAAATGGTAGAAAATGGCTTAAAAGCCCTTAACGAAGCAGCAGGCTTTATTCGCTCTTTATTAGGTAAAGCGATGCGCTTACGTGTTGTTCCTGAGCTAACATTTGCTTATGACAATTCATTAGTTGAAGGTATGCGTATGTCTAACCTTGTGTCAAATGTTGTCAAAGATGATGAAAAACGCCGTCATCATAAAGAGGAAGAGTAATGGGGCGTCGTCGTAAAGGGCGTGAGATTAACGGCGTATTATTGCTTGATAAGCCTCAAGATATTTCATCGAATGACGCTTTGCAAAAAGTACGCCGCATGTTTAATGCAAGTAAAGCGGGGCATACCGGCGCTTTAGATCCTTTAGCGACAGGTATGCTTCCTATCTGTTTAGGTGAAGCGACAAAGTTTTCACAGTTTTTATTGGATTCAGATAAACGCTATCGAGTGATTGCCAAATTAGGTGAAAGAACAGATACCTCTGATGCTCATGGACAAGTGATCCAGCAACGACCGGTACAGTTTAACCAGCAAGCGCTCGATGCTGCGTTAGAGAGTTTTCGTGGTGAAACATTGCAAATTCCTTCAATGTATTCAGCCCTTAAGCATCAAGGTAAACCACTTTATGAATATGCAAGACAAGGTATTGAAGTTGAGCGAGAAGCAAGACCCATTACCGTGTATGAATTGCAATTTATTCGCTGGGAAGACGATGAATTAGAACTAGAAATTCATTGTTCTAAAGGTACTTATATTCGCACTATCATTGATGATCTGGGTGAGAAATTAAACTGTGGTGCCCATGTGATTTTCTTACGTCGTTTAGAAGTCGCAGATTATCCGAAAGAGCGTATGGTGACGCTTGAGCAATTGCGTGCAATCATTGATGATGCTCAGCAACAAGATGAGTCACCATTTCCTGCGTTAGATGCCTTATTATTGCCTATGGATACTGCGGTTGCACATTTCCCTGTGGTGCATTTAACCGCCATTATGGCGGGTTACTTAAAACTGGGGCAACCGGTTCGGGTAAATCACACCTTGGATGAAGGGGAATGGGTCAGAGTCACCGAAGGCGATGAGAAAAAATTTATTGGCCTTGCGATCATCAAAGATGGTCTAGTTGCACCGAAAAGATTAGTCGTGGATTATCACGCACTCAATAACCCTGAATAGCAATTCTTGCGCTAAGTGTGTTTGAAGCGTAGAATAATGCGGCTATCTGTTTAGGTGGCTGAGTTGGATAGCTGAATTAGAGATTGGCTATCTGAAAATTTTACTTTTATTGGAGTTTTATTATGTCTCTAAGTACTGAAGCGAAAGCAAAGATCGTTGCTGAATTCGGTCGTGATGCTAACGATACTGGCTCAAGCGAAGTTCAGATCGCACTGCTGACTGCAGAAATCAACCACCTGCAAGGTCACTTTTCAGAGCACAAAAAAGATCACCACAGCCGTCGTGGTCTGCTGCGTAAAGTTTCCAGCCGTCGTAATCTGCTGGACTACCTGAAACGTAAAGATGTAGCTCGTTATACTGCACTGATTGAACGTTTAGGTCTGCGTCGCTAATCAAGTGAGTTTCAGTGAAAAGGGGCCCGTAGGCCCCTTTTCTACTAGAAAGTGCTATTTTTAAGAAAGTGCTATTTCAAAAATGAGTCGTTATGTTTTAATGTGGTGATGGTTATTTAGTCTCTCTAGTTGCGACAATTCGCGCGGCTAATGAAAGTGTTTAAACGTGGTTAAGTTAAATATTTCCATTAGTCGCGAGGGGACGTAGCGGAGAAAAGATTATTCATCGTCGCTAAATATCATGCGACAATAAGATAAAGGATATTATTTTGCTGAATCCTACAGTTCGTAAATTTCAATACGGTCAACATACCGTTACGTTAGAAACGGGCATGATGGCTCGCCAAGCAACGGCTGCTGTAATGGTTGACATGGACGGCACTGCTGTTTTTGTTACCGTTGTTGCTAAGAAAAAAGTGAAAGAAGGACAAGACTTCTTCCCACTCACCGTTAACTATCAAGAGCGTTCATACGCAGCTGGCCGTATTCCAGGAAGTTTCTTCCGTCGTGAAGGTCGTCCTGGCGAAGGTGAAACTTTAATCGCGCGTCTTATCGACCGCCCTTTACGCCCACTATTCCCAGAAGGGTTCTTAAACGAAATCCAAGTAGTTGCGACTGTGGTTTCTGTTAATCCACAAGTTAACCCAGATATCGTTGCTATGATTGGTGCTTCTGCAGCACTGTCATTATCGGGTGTACCTTTCAATGGTCCTATCGGTGGTGCACGTGTTGGCTTTATTGATGGTCAATATGTGCTGAACCCAACCGTTGATGAACTGAAAATTAGTAAATTAGACTTAGTGGTTGCAGGTACTGCGGGTGCGGTACTGATGGTTGAATCAGAAGCTGATTTATTATCAGAAGAACAAATGTTAGGTGCAGTGGTATTTGGTCATGAACAACAACAAGTTGTGATTGAAAATATCAATGCATTAGTTGCCGAAGTCGGTAAAGAAAAATGGGATTGGGCACCAGAGCCTATTAACCAATCTTTACATGATCGTATTGCTCAATTAGCACAAACTCGTATTGGTGATGCGTATCGTATTACTGAAAAACAAGAGCGTTATGAGCAAATCGATGCTATTCGTGATGAAGTGATCAGCACATTATTAGCAGAAGATGAGTCTTTAGACGAAGGCGAAATCATTGAAATTTTCTCTGGTTTAGAGAAGAAAATTGTTCGTGCTCGTGTATTAGCGGGTGAACCTCGTATCGATGGCCGTGAAAAAGACATGGTACGTGCTTTAGATATTCGTACAGGTTTATTACCACGTACACATGGCTCTGCGCTATTTACTCGTGGCGAAACGCAAGCATTAGTAACAGCTACTTTAGGTACTGCACGTGATGCACAAACCATTGATGACATCATGGGTGAGCATACCGATACCTTCTTACTGCACTACAACTTCCCTCCATATTCTGTCGGTGAAACAGGTATGATGGGTTCGCCAAAACGTCGTGAGATTGGTCATGGTCGTTTAGCAAAACGTGGTGTATTAGCCGTTATGCCAACGATTGAAGAATTCCCATACACAGTACGTGTAGTGTCTGAAATTACAGAATCCAATGGTTCATCTTCAATGGCATCTGTTTGTGGTGCTTCTTTAGCACTGATGGATGCTGGTGTACCAATTAAAGAATCTGTTGCTGGTATTGCAATGGGTCTGGTAAAAGAAGGTGAAAACTTCGTTGTTCTTTCTGATATTTTAGGTGATGAAGACCATTTAGGTGATATGGACTTTAAAGTTGCGGGTAGCCGTAACGGAGTCAGTGCATTACAAATGGATATCAAAATCGAAGGTATCACTCGTGAAATTATGCAAGTTGCGTTAAATCAAGCGAAAAGCGCACGTCTGCATATTTTAGGGGTAATGGAAAGTGCAATTAGCCAGCCGCGTGCAGAAATTTCTGAGTTTGCACCACGTATTCACACTATCAAAATCAATGCTGATAAGATCAAAGATGTTATCGGTAAGGGTGGTTCGGTTATCCGTGCATTAACGGAAGAAACGGGGACCACTATCGAAATCGAAGATGATGGTACAGTGAAAATTGCGGCTACTAGTGGCGAACAAGCAAAACAAGCTATCGCTCGTATCGAAGAGATCACGGCAGAAGTCGAAGTTGGCCGTATCTATAACGGTAAAGTAACACGTATCGTTGATTTCGGTGCATTTGTTGCTATCGGTGGTGGTAAAGAAGGTCTGGTGCATATTTCTCAAATCGCAGACAAACGCGTTGAGAAAGTAAGTGATTACCTGACTATGGGTCAAGAAGTTCCAGTGAAAGTACTGGAAATTGACCGCCAAGGCCGTATCCGCTTAAGCATGAAAGAGGCTCAAGCAACCCAGCAGGAAGCAGCTGAAACTTCTTCTGAAGATCCTGCAAATTAATGATATTCTACTACCGATATCTAGACATAGGTATCGGTAGAGACTTATTATGATTGACAAGTAGGACGTCATAAAACGCTTTTTGTTGAAAGAGTCTGACTTTGGGAGTGAGAAATGAAAACATTTCTGCGCGGTTGTTCTATTGCTGTTTTCATCTTTATTTCCGGGTGCAGCACTAGTCCAGAATGGCGTAAGAATGCTATTTTTGCTACTCCACTACAGCCTTCTTTACAACAAGAAGTGATATTGGCTCGTATAGAACAAATTCTGGCGAGTCGTTCATTAACCGAAGATGAATATGCACAGCTTTTATATGAGCGTGGTGTGCTGTATGATAGTCTCGGTTTAAGAGCATTGGCGCGCAATGATTTTTCAATGGCGCTGTCAATGAGACCAGATATGCTAGAAATTTTTAATTTTCTAGGTATCTATTTTACGCAAGCAGCGAATTATGATGCTGCTTATGAAGCGTTTGATTCTGTTTTAGAGCTTGATCCAACTTACAATAATGCGCGTTTTAATCGTGGTATCGCTTTATACTATGGTGGCCGATTGAAATTGGCGCAGGATGATCTGCAGGCGTTTTATCAGGTCGATCCAAATGATCCCATTCGTTCGCTTTGGTTATATCTTGTTGAAAAAGAGATAGACTCTGATTCTGCTAAAAAACAGCTGAAACAGCGATACCTACAGGCGAATAAAACGGGACAATGGGGATGGAATATAGTTGAGTTTTATTTAGGTGACATTAGTGAAAAAACATTAATGGAAAGGCTAAATGAGACGTCAACCGATAACACTTCGCTCGCTGAGCATCTTAGTGAAACTAACTTCTATTTAGGTAAATATTACCTAAGTCTGGGGGACATGGATAGCGCTGAAGCGTTATTCAAGCTGACGGTTGCCAACAACGCACATAACTTTGTTGAGCACCGCTACGCATTGTTGGAATTAGCACTGTTAGGCCAACAAGAAGACCTAGCGGAATCGGACCAGCAATAGCTGACGAACATTTCTTTGATCAGTTTGAAAGCCATCATCTGCATAGGATGAGGGCTTGTTTGTTCGTTTAATAATATAATTTGAGCCAGTTCACATTTTAGATGATAAAGACCGACAAACCATGCGGTATGTTATGTCAACTGGCCGCCATAATGAATGAGGCACAGTGACATGACTACTGAAACCGATATGACTTTTGCTGATCTAGGTTTATCAGCACCTATTTTGACTGCACTGAATGATTTAGGCTACGAGAAGCCTTCTCCAATTCAGCAACAATGTATTCCTTTCCTTTTAGATGGCAATGATGTTCTAGGTATGGCACAAACCGGTAGTGGTAAAACCGCTGCGTTTAGCTTACCGTTATTACACAATCTAGATGAATCATTAAAAGCACCACAAATTTTAGTGTTAGCACCAACCCGTGAACTTGCGGTTCAGGTTGCCGAAGCCATTGAAGATTTTTCTAAACATTTACCAAAAGTGAATGTCGTTGCTCTGTATGGCGGTCAACGCTATGACGTTCAACTACGTGCATTACGCCAAGGGCCACAAGTTGTTGTGGGTACACCGGGTCGTTTATTAGATCACTTAAACCGTGGCACTTTAGATTTATCTAAACTAAAAGGTTTAGTATTAGATGAAGCTGATGAAATGTTACGTATGGGCTTTATTGAAGATGTTGAGAATATCTTAAGTAAGATCCCAGCAGAGCACCAGACCGCATTATTCTCTGCGACGATGCCAGAAGCTATCCGTCGTATTACACGCCGCTTTATGAATGATCCAAAAGAAGTACGTATTCAAAGCAGTGTAACTACACGCCCAGATATTAGCCAAAGCTATTGGATGACTTATGGTGCACGTAAAAATGAAGCATTAATCCGTTTCTTAGAAGCAGAAGATTTCGATGCAGCTATTATTTTCGTTCGTACAAAAAATGCGACCTTAGAAGTAGCAGAAACCTTAGAGCGTAATGGCTATAACAGTGCGGCATTGAATGGTGACATGAATCAGTCTCTGCGTGAGCAAACATTAGAGCGTCTGAAAAACGGCCGTTTAGATATCCTTATCGCAACGGATGTTGCTGCGCGTGGTCTGGATGTTGACCGTATCAGCTTGGTTGTCAACTATGATATCCCTATGGATTCAGAGTCTTATGTACACCGTATTGGCCGTACTGGCCGTGCTGGTCGTGCGGGTCGTGCAATTCTATTTGTTGATAATCGTGAGCGCCGTTTACTGCGCAATATCGAGCGCACGATGAAGATGTCTATTCCTGAAGTTGAGTTACCAAACGCAGAGCTGATTAGTCAGCGTCGTCAGGAAAAATTTGCTCAGCAAATCGCTCAACAGTTAGAAACAAGTAACCTTGACCAATATCGTGCATTGTTACCAAAATTAGCGCCACAAGGTGAAGAAGCGTTAGATATGGAAACATTGGCGGCGGTATTACTGAAAATGGCTCAAGGTGAGCGTGCACTTATTCTGCCACCTGATCCAGTACGTCGTCCTCGTCGTGAATTTAACGATCGTGACGATCGCCGTAACGATCGCGAACGTTCTCCACGTCGTGAGCGCCGTGATGCGGGTGAAATGGATCTTTATCGTATTGAAGTGGGTCGTGATGATGGGGTTGAGGTTCGTCATATTGTTGGTGCTATTGCCAACGAAGGCGATATCAGTAGCCGTTATATTGGTAATATCAAATTATATGGCTCTCACTCAACCATTGAGTTACCAAAAGGGATGCCAGGCGATTTATTAAGCCACTTCACTCGTACTCGCATTATGAATAAACCATTGAATATGCAGTTAGTGGGTGATGCACAACCTTACCGTGAGCGCCGTAATAGCAGCCGTCGTGATGGTCAGCCACAAGGTGGTCGTCGCTTTAGTAAAGGCGATCAACCACCACGCCGTGGTAATGGCGAGCGTGGTAACTTCCGTGGTCGCGGTAATAACGAAAATGCACCACGTCGCCGTAGTAGTACTCATAATCAATAAGAAACTTAAAGTTTATTCAATTTTAAGCTGAATTGATAAAAACCAGTCCATACAATGGACTGGTTTTTTTATAGTATGCTGAGCATGGTGTTTGGCGCCTTATATGCAGCCGTAAGTAGGGCGCTGTTAGAGGACGACAGGAGTGATCCCATCTCCTACTAGACAATAAGTAAATCTTATTATTATTTCTTGCTTAAATTTCTTAAATGCTTATAAATTGTTGCTGAGCTTATGCCTAATTCGGCGGATACTATTTTATGTGTTGCTGAAAATTCAAAAAGTCCACTTTCATTTAATTCTTTAATTATCTCTAAATTCTTGTATTTACTTGGAATATTTTTATTTCCGTAAACTCTCTTTTTAATTGGTTCTAGATGATTCTGTACAAGATTATTCACATCTTGTGAAAAATTTTCATGTTTTAAATTATTTGTATCAGTAAAACTATCTATTAATGCATTTAATGGCATATCGAGAGCAAAGTTCATACAAATCATACCAATAGGTGTACCTGCATTATTTACAATTAAAGTAGATGATGATTTAAATGGCCGAACACTTTTTGTATTGAAATAAACCTCCCACATTTGATCTGTTCGATTAAATTTTGAGAGTTTTTCTAAAGCAATATTTGTTACGGGGGCACCTAATCCACGACCAGTAACATGTCCATTAACTATGTGGATAACGGAATGGCGTAAATCCTCAAAACTATGTAGCACTATTTCACAATAATCACCGAGAAATTGCCCCAAATTATCGAGAAAAGGAATATAAGAGCGGAGTAGATGCCGATCTTCTTCAGTAATCTTTTGGTTTGTAGGAAGGTCCATAAGAAATTTTACCCATAATTACAGTTAAATAATTCTAACGTTAAAAGTTGTCGAAATCCATATTTAGTATACTCGGATAATACTGAGTAAAATATTTTTATACTAAGTTAAGTTTTATGATCCTAAGCACATACTTTATTTTCTTAATATGGCTAAATACGGGTATAGGAATTCGAGGAAGAAATTATGAAACTAGGTATTGAAACAGAGTCCTATCACCTATTTTTTCAGCAGGGTGTAATGGATGTTTTTGATTTTATAAATAAAGCAACTGAATTAGGGCTGGATGGGGTCGAATTAAATATCATTCCTGATGAAGGATTACACCCAGAATTTGGTGTGTTAACAAGTGATAGCCCTGAATATTTAGCAAAAGTACGTCAGGCAATTGAAGATAAAAATCTTTATTGTGAATTAGATACACGTTTTACAACACCAAAGGCATTAACAAAAGCAATTGATATCGCTCGAGGAATTGGTGCTGATGTGATACGTACTTATATGTTTCGTCGAGGACAATACAATCCGAAACAATACCCTAAAATTATTCAAGATATTAAGTCTATTGTTCCATTATTAAAAAAATATCGTATACGTCTTGCAATAGAAAATCATGAAGATGAAACGGCTGATGAAATCTTAAATATTGTAAAAGATATTGATTCTATTTGGGTTGGTGCACATTGTGATATTGGTAATGGCATGATGGCGTGGGAAGATCCTATAGTAACAGTGAGCAAATTAGCACCTTATACATATAGCACTCATTTTAAAGATCATATTGTTACACATGATGATGAAACACTGGTAATTACAGGAATGCCTCTTGGTGAAGGGAGTATTGATATCGATGAATGTTTTCGTTTATTAGTTGAACATTCGCCTGTAACACGTATTAACTTAGAAAACTGTTTTCCCTATACATCTCATTTTGCTAGAGATAAAGGAACGGGGGGAGTATTTGAATTAAGTGGAAGCTTTGAAGTTAAATCACCACCTTTTGATACGCAATTAATTAACCCCTTGGAATATTATTATCCAGCTAAAATTTCTCCTGTTGCATTAAAAACATTAATGGACGCACAAGAGCGTTGTGTACAAGTTTCTGTTAATAAATTAAAAGAACTAAGAAAAAAATATTGTTATTAATATATAAAAATAGTTATCAAATATTGGAGTGATCTCATGATTATTAATACTACATCAGCACCAGAAGCTATTGGTCCTTATTCACAAGCAATTAAAGTTGAAAATCATATTTATATTTCAGGTTGTTGCCCATTCAATACTCATGATGGTTCTGTTATGGGAAATGATATTGAAACACAAACATTAAAAGCTATGAATAATTTAAAAGCTATTATAGAAGCTGCCGGTGCATCAATGGATGATATTGTTAAAACGACTTGTTTTATTAAAGATATAAAAGATTTTCCTATTTTTAATAATATTTATTCTTCTTTTTTTACATCAGGAAAATACCCAGCTCGTTCATGTGTGGAAGTTTCTCGTCTACCTAAAGATGTTTTAATTGAAATAGAAGCTATCGCTTATAAAAAATAGGAAATATGATCATGAATAAATGGGGAAAATTATGTTTTCTTATTTTGGGTGGTGGGACTATATTCAAACTATCCAGCATGAAAGATGTATTTTATGTGCCAATGCAACAAGATTGGGGATTATCTAACACCCAAATTGGTTTTGGCTTTACTATTTATGCCATTATTCAAACAATCGGATTATTTTCATCATTGTATATTGCCGATCGTTTCTCTAAGAAAATTTTATTACCAGCGGGCTTAATTGGAGTAGGTTTATGTGGTGCTTATTTAAGCACATTGCCTCCTTTTACGGGTTATTTAATTGCATTTGGTGCAATGGCATTTTTCGGCGAGGTTGTTTATTGGCCTGTTTTACTAAAATCGGTACGTTTATTAGGAAATAAAGAAGAACAAGGACGTATGTTTGGTTTTCTAGAAGCTGGGCGAGGGGTTGTTGATGTTCTAGTAGCTTCGGGAGCTCTTTATATATTTGTTTTATTTGGTGAAGGTAAAACAGGTATGCAAGCAGGATTAATTTATTATACGCTTGCTACAATAATAGTAGGTATAATTACATATTTTATTGTGGATAATGACGATAAGAAGGAAACCTCCTCAGCAAGTGAAGCTAATCGCCAAGTTTTGGAAGGGATTAAAAATGTCGTAAAATGTCCTAACTTATGGTTAGCATCAATGAGTATCTTCTTTGTTTATTCTGCTTACTGTGGGTTAACTTATTTTATTCCTTTTTTAAAAGATATTTACGCACTACCAATAGCCCTTATCGGTGCCTATGGCATTATTAATCAATATGCACTAAAAATGATAGGTGGTCCATTAGGCGGATTTTTAGCTGACAAAGTTGCAAAATCGCCAACAATATATCTGAAATGGACATTTTTATTATCTGCGATTGCAATGGCTATTTTCATTATGTTGCCTCATGACTCAATGAATGTCTATTTAGGTATGACTGCAACATTAGGTTTCGGTGCAATCATTTTCTCGCAAAGAGCTATTTTCTTTGCACCAATGGATGAAATTGGAACACCAAGACAATATGCAGGTTCAGCGATGGCGTTTGGGTGTATTATTGGTTATATGCCTTCCATGTTTGCTTATGCTCTCTATGGGTCATTATTAGATAATTTTGAGGGCATTCAAGGATATAACTATGTATTTAGTATTATGGTCACTTTTAGTTTGCTTGGTTTTATTTGTGCAACCATATTAGCTAAGCGTATTAAAATGATAAATAACACTTTAAATATAGCTTAAAAATAGACACCGCTTAATTGTGATCTAGCAAACACCGCTTCATCGATTGGTATTAGCTAAATACGGCTATACCCAGTACAAGAAATGCACTTTAAGCGTTCTTCTGGTGGCGATAATAAATCAATATTTTGTTTATTGCCTTGGCGTAAACGACTTAATGTTTTGGCTAAACGCTCTTGCTCTAATGGATTAAGCAAATTGTTCAGGTAAATGGTGAGCGTGGTAACTTCTGTGGTCGCGGTAATAACGAAAATGCACCACGTCGCCGTAGTAGTGCTCATAATCAATAAGAATATAATTCACTCAGTATTCAATTGAGTTAATGATATAAATTGAAAAACCAGTCAACGAAAATTGGCTGGTTTTTTCTATATAAAGTAGAAATAAATAATTACTCAATTGGGTACATTTTATTGGCATATTCCAAGAGTGCATTATTGCTTTTGCGGATACATATAGATGCATTTATCCCACTTTTTTTACATTCTTTTAGTTTTAAACTTAATTCAAGAGAAAATAAAATGTAATCCCAACGTTTTATATATTCTTGATATTTTTGGCTCCCATTTTCAGCAATCCATTTTGCATATTCTTTGGCCTTGTTTAAATCTTGAGGAACACCTTTGTTACCATGCAAATAGATAGAAAAAAGATTTTCACAAGCAATAATCACTTTGTTTCCTTTTATTCGACATGCTTTGTCATAGTATTTAATTGCTTTGTTTATATCTTTTTCAACACCATAACCATTTTCAAAAATAACGGCTTGATAGAATAGAGCTGCTCCATGTTTAGGGTTCAATGCTAATGTTTTTTTTAAGAAATTACGTGATAATTCGCACTGGTTTTTATCACTTTCATGAGTAATTTTATATTTTAAATTAGTACAACCAACAAAGAAAATGGAAGCAATAAGATAGCTATCATTAGAATTGTTATTTTTTTTAGCCTTTTCAATAAGAGGATAAACAAGCTCTTTATTTTCAGGGTAAGGTGTAATCAAAGGTAATTGAGGATCATACTGCAACTCTAATTTGTTATATCCTGAGTTTAACATTTTCTCTGTGATAATAGGGTATTCATCTCCGATTGAGGAATTACTAATAATTAATAAACCAAAAAATAATATATTAAATATTTTCATTATATTATCTCAATAGATTTGGTGTTAATGAAACTGTACTTTCAATTGAATTTATAAATTGATTTATTGGGATGGACTCACTATTTCCTAAAGAAGAAAAACTAGCCATCTCATTGATAATATTGTTCATTAATTGTTGAGAAATTTTATTATTATCAGTATTAGGTTTTTGATGCAATAAAACATCAGTAATCAATGTGCTATTTCCATTATCCCAGTTTACAAAGGATTCTAATTGATGAAAATTATTATTTAAGTCATAGAAATGGCTTTTAGTTATATTAAGTTCTATATAATTAATACCAGCTTTATCTAGCGAATAGAGTTCATCTTTTTGTGTTATTCCATCTGAATTTTTCTCTTTCATAATGATCTCCTATATATAATATTTAAAAATTAATTTTACATTAGGCTAAAATTAAACTTTTAATTTGTCTACTTATAATTTTAATTACCATAATTAACTTTTTATTTAATAGTTAATTTAGTGGTTGTAATTAATTATTAAAAATAATATGTGAAGTTTTTAAATTTGATAGTACTAAATAAAAAGTATTATATAAATAAGTTGGTAATGGCTAAAAATGAAGTCATAATAAAATAATTTACAGTAAAGCCGAACAATGTTTAGGTATTAAACCGGTTTATACTCATTATATTTTCTAGAAAACAATATCAGCAGGTTTTTAATAAGTATTTAGACACTTATTTGTAAATGGTTAAATACTGATTTTATATAGAGTTATGATTTATTGATTAATTCAATCACCTCTGCATCCATAAGTGGTGTGAGTTTTGCACTAATAACGATTTTTTTGTATTTGTTATTCAACCCACCGGCAATGACTTCATTGAATAATCGAATTTCTACTTGGGATAATCCATCTTCGGTACGTTCTAAAGGATGAATTACCACATTTCTTTTTCGACAAAAAAAGGATAATGGGTTAATACCTATTTGAGTAAGTGCTGTTCGTATCGCTTCAATAGCAGGGTAAAAATCACCAATTAACATTCGGCTATGAGTAAAATGACGTTCTACAGAAAATTCTTTTTTGGTGTGAAGATCACGAACTTCGATGCGATTAATATAAACTTTAATATAAATGGGTTCCATCTAGCTCATTCCTTTTTACTAATTAAATTAAGCCAATCGCCTCTTTTAAGGGTTTAAGGTAACGTCGACTGACCGGAATTTGTTTATTATTATGTAAAATAAGTTCTGCTTGTCCATTATCACCAAATACAATTTCATTGACATAATCCATATTCACTAAATATTGACGATGGCAACGTACCAGCGGAGTGCGTGTTTCTAAAGTACGTAATGTAAGCTCAGTAAAACCTTCTTGCCCTTGATTATTGGTGACATAGACACCGCTTAATCGTGATGTAGCAAACACGGCTTCATCGATTGGCATTAGCCAAATACGGCTATGCCCAGTACAAGGAATGCACTTTAAGCGTTCTTCTGGTGGTGATAATAAATCAATATTTTGTTTATTGCCTTGGCGTAAACGACTTAATGTTTTGGCTAAACGCTCTTGCTCTAATGGTTTGAGCAAATAATCAAAAGCATGCTCTTCGAATGCTTGAATAGCATATTCTTCAAATGCGGTTAAAAAGACAATATAAGGGCGATGTTCAGGATCAAGCATTGAGACCATTTCTAAGCCAGTAATACGTGGCATTTGAATATCAAGAAAAACCACATCAGGTTTTTTACGATGTATTTCCCCTATCGCCTCAATAGCATTACTGCATTCACCAATAATATGAATATCTTTTTCTTCTTCGAGTAAACAACGTAAATTTTCACGAGCAAGCGGCTCATCATCAACGATTAATATATTCATTGTTATGCTGCGTTATCCATATTTTTTTCTAAGGGTAAACAGATTTTTATTTTGGTATAGTTATCAGGCTGACACTCCACAAGTACACCATATAGATCACCATAGCGTAATTTAATCCGCTTATCGACAAGTCTCATTCCTAAACCGAGCTGATGTGATGCGCCTTGCGAATGATAAAGCCCTGCATTATCACTAATTTCGATCACTATTAAGTGGTCTTCTTGATGCGCTCTAATTGTAATCTTTCCGATGCCTAATAACTGTGATGTTCCATGTTTAATTGCATTCTCAACCATAGGCTGAAGCGAAAATGCAGGAAGGCGTGCAGTGGCTAAATGTTCAGGTATCTGAATATCTATCTGTAAACTTTCTTGAAAGCGCGCTTTTTCAATTTGTAAATAAGCCGTGACGTGTTCAATTTCATCACTGAGTGTCACTATCGCTTCGGGTTTTTTTAAATTCTTACGGAAAAAAGCCGACAGAAATTGCACTAACTGTTTTGCTTGATCACTATCACGACGAATAACGGCTTGTAATGTATTTAATGCATTAAATAAAAAGTGGGGATTGACTTGTGCGTGTAGTAATTTAATTTCTGATTCTAATAGTGATTGTTTATTTCTTTCGTATTGTCCGGCAAGAATTTGTGCTGATAATAGACTGGCGATCCCTTCTCCTAAGGTTCTATTAATGGAGCTAAATAAGCGATTCTTTGCTTCATAGAGCTTTATGGTGCCAATAACGCGATTATTTTCTCCTCGTAAAGGAATAACCAGTGTCGAGCCTAATTTACAATGTGGAGAAAGGGTACATCGATAAGGTGTCTCATTGCCGTCCGCATACACGACTTCGTTATTATTAATGGCTTGTTTAGATTGTTCTGAGGAAATCGGTGTACCCGGCAAATGATGATCAGCGCCAATACCAATAAAAGCGAGTAGTTTATCTCTATCCGTAATGGCGACAGCACTGACTTTTAATTCTTGGTAGATAACTTTTGCAACACGAGTACTATTATCTTGGTTAAAGCCTTTACGTAAAATACCTTCAGTGCAAACCGCAATTTTTAATGCTTGAGCGGAGAAAGCACTGGTATATTTTTCAAAAATGGCACGTCTATCTTGTAATATCCTAATAAACATCGCAGCACCTATTGTATTTGCTACAATCATAGGAGCGGCAATATTTTTTACTAAAGAAAGTGCTTCATCAAAAGGACGAGCGAGTAATAAAATAATACTCATCTGTATTATTTCGGCAAAAAAGGTGACGGTAGCCGCTGTCCAAGGATTAAATATGCGGTGCATTTGTCCATGTTTTACATAATAACGATGAACTAATCCACCAATTAATCCTTCTGCGATAGTGGATACCATACAACTTAACGCTGTCATCCCGCCGAGGGAATAGCGGTGTAAGCCACCCGTGAAGCCAACGAGAAAGCCTACATACGGGCCACCTAATAATCCGCCTAATACGGAGCCAATAGCACGGGTATTAGCAATAGAGTCATTAATATGCAATCCAAAATAGGTGCCCATAATGCAGAAAATGGAGAAAATCACATAGCACATTAATTTATGTGGAAGTTTGATAGTCACTTGTAAAAGAGGCGTAAATAGCGGCGTTTTGCTGAGAAACCACGCAATAATGAGATAAGCGCACATTTGCTGTAATAACAGCAAAATTAAATCAAATTCGTACATAAGTTGTGTGTACCATTTTCTGTGTTTATTTAATAAATTAAAAAAACGTAGATAAAATGAGGCTATTCGTGGAGTAATAAAATTTGGTATAAGAATAACTTAATCGTACTATCAAAGAAAATCTTCCTCTGAGTCAGTGATCTAGCGCACAAAATTCTTAAAGAAATAGCCAGTTATTGTGTAAGATAACGCTATCAGTGAGTGTTCTACTTCACTATTAAGGTCTAATCGTTATATGAAAAAAAGAGCCATCTATCTTATTTTATTAATGCTAATACTTATTGCATTAGCCGTTCTTTTCCGCGCGCATAATCAATATTTATTACTGCAAGGTGAAGTGGATGCACCTGAAGTTATTGTGGCCTCTAAAGCCAAAGGACGTGTTATAGAGCGTCATATTGAGCGGGGTGATGATGTTAAAGCGGGGCAATTGATGATCACCTTAGATAGCCCGGAACTCAATGCTCAAGTGGCTGCACTGGAAGCGGCAAAAGCCCAAGCTCAAGCTCAATTAGATCTCTCTATTCACGGTACAAGAGAAGAAAGCATTCGCAATTTACAAGCGATCTTATCTCAGGCGCAAGCACAAGCCACCAATGCAACGAAAGATTATCAGCGTCTTAGTGCGGTCGCCAATAAAGGTTATGTCTCTGCCAATGAGCTTGATAGTGCTCGTAGTCGTCGAGATGTTGCCGTGCAGCAAGCCAAAGCAGCACAAGCTGAATTAGATGAAGCGAAAAATGGTGATCGTATTGAATTACGTGAGAAATACCGAGCCGCACTACAACAAGCAGAGCAGCAATTAATTGAGCTGAAAGTTCAGCAACAAGATTTACAGGTAAAAGCTCCGGTTGACGGCGAAGTGGGGCCTATTCCTGCGGAAGTGGGTGAGCTTTTTAATGCCAATAGCCCATTAGCTACGTTAATTCGTCTCCCTGAAGCCTATTTTGTATATAACTTGCGTGAAGATATTTTAGCCGATATCCGCAAAGGCGATCGCATCACAATCACTGTTCCTGCGTTAGGCAATAAAGAAGTGGAAGCAGAAGTTCGCTATATTGCTCCTATGGGAGATTACGCAACGAAAAGAGCGACGCGTGCAACAGGAGATTTCGACTTAAAAACCTTTGAAGTTCGACTGTATCCAACGGCACAAATTGAAGGACTACGTCCTGGTATGAGCGCATTATGGCGTTGGGATAAGTAAGGGCGAATAATGAGAGTAAAGGCAGCTTGGCGTGGTTTTAATAGCGCATTCTCACGAGAAACCCATATGGCAGTGCGAAGCCCAGTGTTCCACTGGCTAAGCTGGCTGTTTCCATTAATGTTATTCACATTAATTAGTGCTAACTTTTCAGAAGGTACTTTGCTGAACTTGCCAGTTTCCGTTATCAATAATGATAATAGTCCACTATCAAAAACGTTGATCCGAGATTTAAATGCAGGCTCTCATGCAAAATTAAGTGCACTAGATACAAATCCGCGAACCGCCTTAGAGCAGCTAGGAAGTGCAAAAGATTACGCTATTTTAATGATCCCCCGCCATTTTGAAAAAGATGTATTAGCAGGTAAACAGCCGACAACCCGAATGTATTACAATGGGTTGTATTATGCTGCGGGTAGCTATGCTATACAGGATTTTAGCGGGTTAATTGCCGAGCTTAATGCTCAATATCGCACTGTTTTAGCGCAAGAGATGAATAAGCCAGTGCCGCCTTTAGCCAAAGTAACACTCTCTTATGACAGCCTGTTTAATGCCAGTGGTAGTTATATCTACTATCAACAATTTGCTGCAACCATTCATATGCTGCAACTCTTTGTTGTCACCTGCACGATTTACTCCTTATCACGGGGTAATATGCTATTAAACCTAAAACCTTTCACTTTTGCCCTAATAGGTAAATTAGCACCTTATACGCTGTTTTTCTTAACATTATTAATGGTTGAATTAGCGGCGTTAGTGCATTTTTCAGGGGCAAAAGTCAATGGTAATCCGCTTTATATGATATTGGTGGGGTTCTTTTATATCATCGCGGCACAAAGTATTGGCTTGTTGCTGTTTACATTTACCAATAGTGCGATAACCGCATACAGTATGATAGGTATGCTAGTGAGTATCGCCTTAGCTTTTTCAGGGATGGCAGTGCCTGAACTGTCGATGATATTACCTGCTCGAATTATTTCTAATCTAGAGCCGTTAACGCACGCCTTAAATGCTATGTTTGATATCTTCTTAAGAGAAGTTTCGTTACAAGGTATTCTTTATGTGTGCACACTTTTGTTGATTTATCCTTTTGCGATTGCGCTTTTAGTTCGCAAACGCATCTTTAAAAGATTGGAATTACAGGTAGGTGTCGTATGATGCAGATGTATTTCCAAACATTTAAGTGTGTTTTATTAGGCATGTTAGAAAAACCGATGTGGATGTTATTATTGGTTTCTCTTTGCATTATGAGTTTAGTCTACGCTAAACCTGTATTGTGGGATCTGCCTGTGGCGGTGATCAATCAAGATCATAGTCCCGCCAGTTATGCCCTTATCCGCTCATTAGATGCCACACCTAAATTAAGCTTAAAGGGATATGATAATTTAGATGAAGCTCGTCATGACATGATCATGCGTGAACTGTTTGCCATTATTATCATTCCAACAGATTTTGAAAAAAAACTGCTTAATGGCAAAAATGTTACCGTTCCTGTGTATGGGGATGCGACCAACCGCCTTGCTAGTGGACAAATTCAGCAAGAATTAATGCAGGCGTATCAGCAATTATTAGATAACTATAACGGCCGTATCTTACAAAATGCGGGTTTTAGTGCGACACAGTCAAAAATATTATTAAAACCGATCCAAAGTGAAACTATCGCCATGTATAACCCTGGGGTCAGTTTTGCCGCCATTATTTTCCCAGGCTTGTTAGTGATGTTATTGCAACACTCATTATTAATTGCTTGTGTACGAGTGAGTATCGCCGTCAGAGGAACGCCAAAAGGGAAGCCTCCGTTAGCGGTATATTTAGGCGCGCTATCTGCACTTATACCGATTTGGCTCTTTTTATCTTCGGTGTTCTTTGCACTATGGCCGTGGGTATTAGGCTATCGTCAAGAAGCACCACTTTATCAAATTTGGATGTTGACCTTCCCATTCTTATTAGCGGTATTAGGATTAGGTAAGTTGATCACCGAATGCTTGCGCAGTGTTGAGATGATTTACTTAACATTGGCATTTGTGACGACTCCAGTATTCTATATTTCGGGAACTATTTGGCCATTACAAGCTATGCCGGATTGGGTATTGGCAATATCCTCTGCATTACCTTCTACATGGGCTGTAAATGCTATGGCCGGAATTAACCAGATGGGATTATCATTCCAAAGCATCCTAGGGGATATCGTGATGATGCTGGTTTTAGGCGTGATATATACCATTTTGGGGGTGTTAGTGGGTATGTTGCGCAATGGTGAGTTAAGGAAAATTACTCATCAATTTAAGCATTGGGCGAGACATTACCACCGTTCAAAGTAAATAATATCTGTAATATGCTAGGTAAATAGGACGGGATTACTGAAAAGTTATCCCGTCTTTTTTATTTTAGTGTAAATTTTCTATAATAGTCTATTAATAAAAAAATTTTGTTTAAATTATTTTACTTTTATGCAATCTCTATCTAAAGATATTATCTTAATAATAATAATGTTTTTAATAAGCTTAAATAATTAATGTTATTGCTATAATAATTGATGTGAACTATTTTAAGTGCTTTTCCTTATCTTAATATATAAAAAATAAATTAATTACTTTTTATATAAACATAAAAAACAAATAATTATATAAAAACTAGTAATGACACTTAATTAAAATAAACCAATCTTATTGTAATAAATTTAATTTAGAAGGGCTAAATAAAATAATCAAAATAAAACATTCAATTAAAGTAAGAATAAAAATTTTAAAAAATTAATTGTTAAATTTTAATTAAGTATTATTATATTGATGTCAATTCAATTTCTTAGTAACTTTTATCTTATTATCTAAATAAGATAAAAGTCTATGAAAAATCGTAATTAAATGTGTTTATTATTTTCTAGGAATTAAGGTAATTTATATGAAACTTAATTATTTGAAACTTTTTGTGATCTCTGCATTATCTGTAGGTTCTGTTTTTGCTGTTTCAGCTGAAGATCCTGTAGGAAATGGACCTGTAACCGTGAATGGTGGCGAAATATTTTTTAAAGGTGAATTAGTAAATGCAGCATGTGCTGTTGACTCTTCATCTGATGGCCAAATAGTTAAATTAGGTCAAGTGAGAACTGCAAAATTAGCGAAAGCTGGTGATTTTAGCGAAAATACTAATTTTACTATCCAATTAAATGATTGTGACTCTAAAGTAGCTAGTACTGCAAAAGTTGCTTTTACAGGGGTTTCTGCTGCAGGACAAGATGACGTATTAGCAGTATCTTCTTCTTCTGCTGGTGGTGCTAAAAATGTCGGTATTCAAATTTTAGATAGTAAGAGTGCACCAATGTCTTTTGATGGCGCTGGATTCGGTAATGCAACTAAATTACATGATGGAAAAAATATTATTCCATTCCAAGCAAGATATTATGCTTTAGGTGCAACTGAACCTGGTATCGCAAACGCGAATGCAACCTTTGCTGTCCAATACGAATAATATATAGCCTTATACTATTTTTTAGTATAAGGCTTTTTTACTTTTTTGTGGGTTATTTTAATAAGACATACACCAAGATTAGCTATAGTGGATTATAAAAATGAATAGTATTCTAACTTTTTCTAAAATAAAGCTTCTTTTTTTTAATGCTCTTAACTCTATGTGTCATTAACCAAGCATATGCTGCTGTATCATTAGGGGCAACTAGAGTCATTTATTTTGCAGGTGAAAAGCAAGTAAAATTACCAGTAATTAATAATGATGAAAAACGTTATTTAATACAGTCTTGGATAGAAAATAGCGAAGGAAAGAAAGATAACTCTTTTGTTATTACGCCTCCTCTATTTTCTATGCAGGGTAAAAAAGAGAATACTTTAAGAATTATAGATGCAACTAACAATAAATTACCGAAAGATAGAGAAACTTTATTTTGGTTGAGTGTAAAATCTATCCCCGCTGTAGAAAAATCACTTGCTAATGAGAATATGTTACAACTTGCGATTATTAGTAAAATAAAATTCTTTTATAGACCAAAAGATCTCACCATATCTCCAGATGAAAATTATAAAAAACTACAATTTAAACGTAATAATGACACACTTATTATAAAAAATCCGACACCTTATTTTATTACGATGACTGAATTAGAACTTGGTGGTAAAAAATTAGAGAACACTATGGTTCCACCTTTTGAAGATAAGTCTATCTCTATTCCAACATCAGCTTATGGGAAACTCTCGTTTCAAACTATTAATGATTATGGTGCCATCACACCAAAAACAATCGTCGACGTTAGATAATCATTATTTAATATTGTAGAATTGAAAGAGTGATATTATGTCATTTTCAACAGGTATAAATAGCTTAAGCGGCATAAAAATAAATAACGTAAAATTATTTATTTTTATACTTGCGCTACTATTTTCAGTTGACTCAAAGTCTGAGGAGGAGTTTTATTATAACCCCTATTTCTTATCAGATAACCCGGAGTCTGTCGCTGATCTATCTTCTTTTGAGAAAGGATTAGAAGTACCTGAAGGTAATTATCTGGTTGATATTTACTTAAATGACATATTCTTAAAAACCCAATATATCAATTTTATTGAGAATAAAGGGCAGCTATCACCATGTATCACAAAAGCAGAGCTAAAAAGTTGGAATGTTAATTTAAATCTCATAACGGATGAACAAAATAAAGATAAAAATAATGTTGAACAGAAAAATGAGCTCGATGAACATTGTCAGTCACTTACTTCATTAATTGCTCAAGCCACAGCAAATTTTGATGTTGGTTCACAAAAGCTCAATCTCACTATACCTCAAGTATATTTAGTCAATCAGTCTCGAGGCTTTATTCCACCAGAGTTATGGGATGATGGTATTGTGGCTGGATTTATTACCTATATTTTAAATGGGAGTAAAACTCGCAACGATGGTAGCCCAGATACTCATTTTACTCATCTCAATTTACAAAGTGGGATCAATCTTGGGCCATGGCGTCTTCGTGATAACTCTATTTATTCTTATGATTCTATTAATAAATCAAGTTGGAAACATCTGAATACTTATATAGAACGTGGTATTAATAAATTATATTCTCGTCTTATTATTGGTGATAGCTACACACAAAGTGAAGTTTTCGACAGCATCAACTTTAGAGGCTTTCAACTGTCATCTGATGAAGTTATGTTACCGGATAGCCAAAGAGGTTTTGCTCCGATTATTCGAGGTGTCGCCCGGACTAATGCCGAGGTTACTATACAGCAAAATGGTTATGTGATTTACCGTAACTCTTTTCCACCGGGTCCTTTTGTTATTGATGATCTCTATTCAACAAGTAACAGTGGCGATTTAGAGGTAACCATTACCGAGTCTGATGGTTCAACACAAACCTTTACTGTGCCATATTCATCAGTCCCTTTATTACAAAGGGAAGGACATACCAAATATTCAGTGACTGTAGGTAGTTACCGTTCGGGTAATGATGAGCAGGAGCGGCCTTATTTTCTACAAGGATCAGTGATCCACGGCTTACCTGCGGGTTGGACCATTTATGGAGGAACCCAGTTATCCAAAAATTACCAAGCGGCAAGTATTGGGGTAGGTAAAAATATTGGGCGTTTTGGGGCTTTATCATTTGATATTACCGAAGCGAGATCAATACTACCCGATGACTCTACACACCGTGGGCAATCGATACGTATTCTTTATAATAAATCTATCAATGAATTAGGCACAAGGGTGCAACTTGCCGGTTATAAATATGCGACGAGTGGTTTTTATACTTTAGCAGAGACTACTTATAAAAAAATGAGAGGAAATTATATACAAACGGAGGATGGTGTTGTTGAAGTTAGTGGATTGCCACAAAGTTACTACGATCTTATTTATAATAAAAGGCAAAGGATACAACTCAATATTACTCAAAAAATAGGTGATCAATCTACGTTATATATTATTGGTACTAATCAGCGTTATTGGAATTCTAAAAAACAAGATAATCAATTACAGATAGGCCTTAATACTATTATTAAAGGTATTAATTTAGGCCTAAATTATAGCTTATCTAAAACATCATGGAATGATAGTAAAGATCAGATGTTAGCATTTAATACTAGTATTCCTTTTAGTAACTTTATGCGTTCTGATAATGATTCTATATGGCAAAATGCGAGTTTAAGTACTAACTCCTCGCATAACATGAAGAAACGTTTTAACAATACTATCGGATTAAACGGTACATTATTGGAAGATAAAAACTTAAGTTACAATATTCAAACAGGTTATTCTCATGAAGAAGAATCGGACTCAACAGGATATGCCTCATTAAGTTATAACGGTTCTTATATGAATAGCAATATAGGTTATAACTATACCGATACATCACATCAAATAAATTATGGTATGAGTGGCAGTATTTTAGCTCACTCAGGTGGTATAACACTTAGTCAGCCTATATATCAAACAGCGGTGTTAGTTAAAGTACCTGAAGTTAAAAATATAAAATTAGAAAACAATAGTGGCATCACGACAGACAGTAATGGTTATGTGGTTTTACCTTATGTTTCTGAATATAAAGAAAACCGTATTGCATTGGATACCAATTCATTCTCTAACAATATTGAAATAGATAATGCGGTGAAAAGCGTAGTTCCTACTCGTGGGGCCATTAGTGCGATCACATTTGAGCCTAGTGTTGGGATAAAAGCAATTACGACATTAACCCATAAAGGGAAACCAGTACCTTTCGGGGCTATCGTTGATTCAGGTAATAATACTGGGATTGTGGCAGATGAAGGAAAAGTTTATTTAACAGGGTTATCACCTTCAGGGCAATTAAAAGTGAATTGGGGTAGTAAGAAAGAGCAACAATGCTTAGTAAATTACACATTACCACCACAAGATCCAGATAAACTTTATGTTGAATATAGTGCAGAGTGCCACCCTATTAAGGAATAAATAATGACTAATAATATTAAGGGTATTTTGACAACACTATGGTTATTTTTCTTATCATTATCACCTAATGTTGCATATTCTGCCGATAGCATTATTCAAATAACAGGTTATATGAGAGATAACACCTGTGCAGTTGCACCAGAATCACAATACCAAACTATTGATTTATTAAATAATGAAGTTAAGCGGTTATATAAAGTGGGAGAAACAACACCCTTTATTCCTTTTCATATAATACTGGAGCCTTGTGGAGAATCAGTGATTGCTGTGAAATTCTATTTTAATGGTATTTCAGATAGAAATAATCCTTCATTATTAGCGTTAGATCCGATAGCAACATCTGCTTCTGGTGTTGGAATACAAATATTAGATAGTGAAAGGTCACCCATTCCTATTAATCCAAGTAGTGACCAACTTAAATGGATCCCCTTAGTTGCAGGAAAAAGTAACACCGTTTTTTTCTATAGTCGATTAATGGCATCTGATATGCCTGTCTTAGCTGGAAAAATTAAAGCCAGTGCCACTTTTACACTCGAGTACCAATAGAGATAAAGAGAATCAATGATGAAATATAAATGGCGAGGAGTAAAAAACGTAATATTTGCTATTTTATGCTGCAATACTTCATTCGCTATGGCTGCAGATGCAACAATTACTGTTAATGGAAGTGTAATAGCAAGGCCTTGTGAAACAATCACAAAAACAGCCAATGTGGACATGGGCGACCTATATACATTCGATTTTATGATCCCAGGCTCTACCTCTAAATGGTATCCCGTTGATTTGGAATTAAGAAATTGTCCTATTGGTACAACTTCTATTGAAGCGACATTCACCGGTCTTGATGATAGTACTGGATACTATAGAAATCAGGGCTCAGCTAAAAATCTTCATTTAGAATTACAAGATACTGCAGGTAATAAATTAAGAAACGGTTCGAAAAAAGTGGTTGAAGTTGGTGAGTATTCGTTTGCTGCAATTTTTCCTTTACGAGTAAGAGCCATCTCTGTGAATGGTAGACCTACACAGGGATCAGTACAGGCAATAATTAATGTTACCTATGTATTTATGTAATTGTTATTTAATTAAATTATAGAAAAAACATTATGATAAGCTATAAAAAAACAATGCGTTTTTTATTGTATTTAAGCTTCGGTTTATTTTCAAACCCAGTACTATCATTTACTTGTAAAGTCGCTTCAACGGGACAAATTGTTGGTGATGGTGCTGCTAATATACGCGTTAATTTAACGCCTCGAGTTGAAGTAAACCAGAATTTGGTAGTGGATTTATCTCAACAAATTCTTTGTAAAAATGATTCTTATGGTGGACCTAGAGATCCAATAGACGTTGACCATGTTAATTTAGTTAGTGGAACGACTTTTGGAGGCGCGCTGAATAATTTTGACGGCTCTTTATTATGGTATAACAGTTATTATCCTATTCCTCTTTATTACGATACAAAAGTTATTAATATTAAAGACAGAAATTTTATCCCACTAAATCTTAGATTGTATTTGAAAAGTATTGGTGCTGCGGGAGGGAAGCAAATAAATAAGGGGGATTTAATTGCAAAAATAGAAATGTACAAAATTGCAGATTGGGATGGTGGGCACCCTCGTTTTTTTACATGGAATATTTACGCATTAAATGATGTTATTATGCCTACTGGGGGCTGTGATCTTTCTAGTAGAAATGTCACGATTAATCTTCCTGAATATCCGGGTAATGCGCAACCTATTCCTTTATCTATTTTTTGTCCTAGACAACAAAATATTTCTTACTATTTAACAGGATCAACGTCTGATGTGAATAATACGGTCTTTACCAATATATCATCTAACTCTCCTGCTAAAGGGGTTGGAATTAAAATATCAAATAATAATGGTGTTATTCCTGCTAATACACCGGTCAAATTAGGCAATGTGACGAATAATAGTGTGAGTTTAAGGCTATCTGCTTCGTATGGTGAAACGGGAGAAAGAGTAAGAGCGGGTAATGTAAAATCCGTTATCGGTGTGACCTTTGTTTATGAGTAGATGTTTATTAAAATAAAGTGGAATAATAATTTTATTTTCCACCTTATTTAGATTTCAAAAAATATCTACTTATTCAACTAATTCTAAACCAGCCAGTTTACGCCAATAACCATTACAATCATGATGATGGATGGTGTTAATAGGGTGTGCGCCTTGTTCATTTTGGCGAAATTGTTTTAAGGTAGTAAAAACTTCATCAGACTGCGGTGAAAGACGGACGATATCGACTAAACCTGCCATTGAAGTTAAATCATTACCTAAATTGTAACAGTAGCCACTTTGCGTTTGAATACCATTTAAAACAAACACTTGTTGGTTTTCTTGTGATAATACCTGACGGCCTTGTGGGTATTTTTGACAGCAGGTTTCACAATCATCTTTAGCACGATTTTCCGAGCGAGCAGTAAAACAACGCGCTGAATAAGCCAAAGGAAGATGACCATAAGCGAATACTTCTACTTCAAATTTATCTCTAATCGCTAATTCTTCACATTGAATTAAAAGATTATTTAACCACTCACGAGACAGCTCAACCGGCATACACCAACGTATCATGCCTTGTTTCTGTAATAAACGTAGTGCATAAGCGTTATAGCAGTTTAATCCATGGCCTGCTACAAAAGGTAAATGACGCTCATAAAGCATATTGATCACACCAAAATCATGAGCCTCAACTAAAAATTCACCGTTATCCACCAGCTTTGCTATCTCTTTTAGTTCAGAAGGCGCTTGTAGTAGTGCTAAGGTAGAAAGGATCACTTGTTTACCACTTTTAGCCACTTCTTTGGCCAGATTAATCCAATCTTGTGGTTTAGTCTCACGGCGCTTACTACAGACTGTTTCGCCTAAGTAGATAATATCAGCATCGCTCTGTTTTGCTTGCTGATAAAATGTCTCAAGTGTTTCTTTTTGCCAATAATAAAGTACAGAGCCTAATGCGTATTTCATATTAATATCCCTTATTATTGCCATTTCCGGTGGTAAGCACCTAATGTTGTTTGTGTTCCTTCAGATATTTTTCCTAATGCACTCATCCAACGCGGTTGGGTTTTAAAACCTTGAGGATCTTTTTTACATTGGTCAATAGCTGCACGCCATACTCTTGCAACTTCAGTAACATACGCGGGGCTACGTTGGCGACCTTCAATTTTGACAGAGGCAATATTCATAGCCATAAGTTCAGGTAGTAGCGCTAGTGTATTTAAGCTGGTTGGCTCTTCTAAGGCGTGATAGCAGTGTTTATCAACAAAATAACGTCCTTTACATAAAGTAGGATACCCTGCATTTTCATCAGGAGCATAACGGTCTATTAAGACATCATTGAGGCGAGATTCCATACCTTGTGGTGTTTGCTGCCAACGGACAAAACGAGCTGGGGAACAGGCTCCGACAGTATTAGGCGATTCACCAGTTAGATAAGAGGAAAGATAACAGCGTCCTTCAGCCATGATGCACAAACTACCAAAGGCAAAGACTTCTAAAGGAACAGGACTACTTTGAGCCAATTGTTTGACTTGATGAATAGAAAGAACGCGTGGTAGTACAATACGTGCAACATCAAAATTGCGTTGATAAAATGCGATTGCCTGAGTATTAGTGGCCGACGCCTGTACCGATACATGACGCTCTATCTGTGGATAGCGTTCAGCTGCGTATTCTAGCATAGCAATATCGGCCAAAATTAATGCATCGGCACCTAAATGAGCCGCCATATCAATGGCTTTTTGCCAACGTTCAAATCCATCAGGATGAGCAAAAGTATTAATGGCAATATGCAGTTTTCGCTGGTGGCGATGTACGTAATTGACGGCTTCTTGCAATTTCTTTTCTGTGAAGTTTAAGCCAGCAAAATGGCGAGCATTGGTGTCATCTTTTAAGCCGATATAAACGGCATCTGCACCATTATCAACAGCGGCTTTTAATGCGGGTAAGTTACCTGCTGGGCACAACAATTCCATCTTCACTTCCCTTTAGAGATTAAAAATGATCAGAAATTGTAATAAGCAGGATAAAAAAAGGTTTTGATTTAGGGCAGAGAATATTGAGTTTTACTTAAGTAAAATTAAATAACTCAAAATATGAACAACCGATTAACGGAATATTGATGTAGGATCGCAGAATCGCTATCTATATCTGGCACAATACCCGCAATTAAATGTTAAGGAGTCCGAAAGTGTTTAATAAAATTCGCACCCGCCTAGTTAAAGATGGCCCTCGTTTCTTGCGTTACCCTTTGCAAATCACGCCATTTGCTTTGCAACGTGATATTTTAGAACAGTTTTTAAGTTGGCAATTCCGCGAAGCATTAGCTGAGGGGGATTTACACTTCTTGGAAGATAAATGGCTAAAGGTAGAAATTAAAGATTTACATTTGCAGTGGTTTATCAGTGTTTGTGATGATAAATTAATCGTAAGCCGTTCTGAAAAAGAAGATGTAAGTTTTAGTGGTAATGCTAACGATCTTATTTTAATTGCCGCGCGTAAAGAAGATCCGGACACCTTGTTTTTTCAACGACGCTTACAAATTGAGGGCGATACAGAACTTGGGTTATATGTTAAGAACCTAATGGATGCAATTGAGTTAGACTCTATGCCATCTGTATTGCGTTTTGGTTTACTACAATTGGCTGATTTTGTGAAAAGTGGCCTTCAAGATGAAGTTGAAGACACCGCACACAGCCATGAACTGAGCTCAACTTCATGCTAATACGTGTTGAAATTCCTGTTGATATTCCTGCTATTGATGATCTTTTACGCCAATCATTTCCAACAGGCGCAGAAGCCGATTTAGTTGGTCACTTACGTGAAGAGGGATTATTAACCTTAGGTATGGTGGCAATCAATGACGAAGGCCGGATTGTTGGTTATATCGGTTTTACACCTGTAGATATTGAGGGAAAAGATTGCCAATGGGTAGGACTTGCGCCATTAGCTGTGGCGCCACAATACCGTGGTCAGGGCATCGGTCGTCAATTGATTAATGAAGGGCTTGATAGCCTTAATGAGTTTGGTTATGGCGCTGTTGTGGTATTAGGTGAGCCAACTTATTATCAAAAATCAGGTTTTATACCGGCAAAATCACAAGGCTTGCATTGCAAATGGCCGAATACAGAAGAAGCATTTCAATTTTATGCTTTAGATAATGGCAATGTTGATGATATTCACGGCTTAGTGAACTTTTCGCCGTTATTTGATGAGGTTTGATAATCGCATCTTTTCATTATGCTAAATACTGTGCAACGTCTGAAGGCTGATCAATGATCAGCTTTTCTTTTTGTATTTTTTTTAACTGTTTTAAACGATATTCAAGTTGAGACGCTTGTTGCCTATCGCCAACTTGGCAATAAAACTCCAATGATAATGGGCCTTTCCCTCTTAGTGCTTTCGCGCCAGTTCCATTTTGATGCTGATTAAATCGTCGCTCAACATCCGTTGTTATTCCGGTATAAAGAGAGCCAAGACGATTTCTGACAATATAGATTGACCATTGAGTATCAGCCATCTTTTTTCCTTTTTGTGCTACTTATGATTTTAATAAACAAAATTTCTTAATTTCTAACGGTAGTTATTAACAAACCACTAAGTTTCAAATCTTGTAATTATATCAACACGTTGTGAAAAATTTATGACGTAAAAAACGTTTTTCTAAAAAAATACATTCAATTATTTTGAAAAAGAACAGCAATAATTGCTAATTTTAAAGTTAAATTAAAATGCATAATATGATCCACATCACAGAGACACACTCCGCGATAGATAACAAATTTAGAATTTAATTGGAGTTCATCATGAAAAAATCTACATTAATCGCTGCAACATTAGCTTTAAGTGCTATTTCATTCGGTTCAATCGCTGCTGACAGCGTAGCAACTAGCCATACCTCTACTGGTGAGTATATCACAATTACAGGTAACGATACTTTAGATGGCTTAACAACTAAAATTGCACAAATCGCAAAAGATGAAGGCGCAACTGGTTATAAAGTTATCGGTGCTACAGGTGACGATTATCTGACTGTAAATGCGGAAATTTATCGTTAATTTATAATTATTCTCGATAAGTTACCTGCACAAAGAGACACGCGGTAAGACGCTTGTTTTGGTGATATAATTATCACCTAAACAGCGTCTCTTTTAGTTTCTATGCAGGTAAATTATGTCTACGCCAGACTCGATCAAAATAATTAAACAATATATGGCCAGTCACCATGTGTTTACCTTATGTACAACTCGTGCATTAGGGGATATTTGGTGCGCGAATTGTTTCTATTGGTTCGATGAAAGCAACATGCGACTTGTTTTTCTCTCAGAAAAACATACACGACACGCACAAATGATGCAGGAAAATTTATTTGTTGCGGGCGGTATTAGTACTCAAGAGCTTTCTGTCGCCAATCTGCAAGGCGTTCAATTCACCGGTACAGTGTCTTTATTAACCGCTAATGACGACATCAGAGCAAGAAAACAGTATTGCTTACGTTTCCCTGTGGCGCTAGCCGCCATCCATGTGCCTTTATGGCAATTACAATTGCAAGAAATTAAAATGGTGAATAATCAGCTAGGCTTTGGTACTAAGCTCTTTTGGCAACGTCACTAAGTTACTCCTTATTGCCAAAAGTAGTAATTTTTTTGTTCCCAACCTTTTAAAGACATACATGAGGTATAGAATGTTTTTCTATCTTCTTGATTAATATCTGCTACATAGCTTTCTGTCATCGGAACACGTTCTGTATAGGTCTTTTTATCCCCACAACGCTCTTTGTCGTCTTTACGGCAAGTTTTTTCTACATCACGATAAACGGTGTGCTGTAGTACCTCTTTACGAATAGGGTAACGTGTATTCGCATCCAAATCACAAATTAACTTTGCTTCTTGTAATGTGTAATCGGGTACCCCTTTAGGCTCCCATTTACTACTACACCCAGTTATTAAAACGATTGAAATTAAAGGTAAAAAAACAAATTTCATATTAAATATTGTCATAAAAAGAAGAATTAAGAATACTAATCATAAAACAAAACTAATCACTTTGACTATTGTTTTTGAAAATGATTCGCATTTGATAACGGAGGTGACTAAATAGGAGCGCTTTATAATAGTGAAGTGATCCCCAGTAGTAAGGTGATTTATCACTGGGGATCATGAGATATTACTCAAATAATGAAAGATTTTTTCTATCTCTGCATCTATTTCAGTATGTTGGAGATGTTTAACATCAAGTTTCTTTTTCAATTCACTGCCTAGCTTCACGAGTTGATCTCGATTGGCTTTCGATTGCTTTTTACCCCATTTTTTTAAATGGTAGTTCAGTTCATGATCTTCAGAAAAGCTTACATATTTATTATCACTTAAAGGCATATATCCTCCAGTTAATTCAATGTGTATTACTTCAATTTATGGATCACCTGATTACTACTACCGCGCCACAGTAATGCGGGATCATAAAGTTCTTGTACGAACTTGCCGTCAATCAGTACGTTAATATAGCTAACGACTTCTTGTTGCTCTGGGGTTAAGTCAGCCAATAAATAGCCTGTCCAAACCCAAATATCTTTCTCAGGGCATTGCGTTTTAACACGTTTTACCAATTTTAATATAGCAGAAAGATTTTGGGGGTGCAGGGGATCACCACCGGAAAGTGATAGTCCTTGTCGTTTAATACGAGTGTCTTGTAAATCAGCAATGATCTGATCTTCCACTTCTTGGGTAAACGGCTTGCCAGATGTTAGTGACCAAGTTGATTTATTATAGCAACCACGACATTGGTGTACGCACCCTGCAACAAACAGGGTGCAACGTGTTCCTGGGCCATTGACAACATCAACAGGGTAATATTGATGGTAATTCACAGTATTAACCTAACTGACCATTAGCCAGATGTTTAACTCGACGTTTAACTTCTTCTTGTTTACCGGCATTAAATGGACGCGAATCAGGACTGCCTAAATAGCCACATACACGGCGTATCACCGAGACTCTTGCAGGGTTGTGATTACCGCATCGAGGGCAGGTAAAACCTTTACTGGTACAAGAAAATTCGCCGGTATAACCACAGTCATAACATTCATCAATAGGGGTGTTTGTGCCGTAGTAAGGGACACGGGTGTAGCTATAATCCCAAACGTCTTCTAATGCTTTTAGGTTATGTTGTAAGTTTGGATATTCGCCATAGCATATGAAACCACCATTGGCTAATGGCGGGTAAGGGGCTTCAAAATCCAACTTATCATATGGATTGACTTTTTTCTCTACATCTAAGTGGAAACTGTTGGTGTAATAACCTTTATCAGTCACCCCCGGTATAATACCGAATTCCGCTGCATCTAAACGGCAAAAACGGTCACATAAGTTTTCACTAGGTGTACTGTAAAGACTAAAACCATAGCCTGTTTCTGCTTTCCATTGATCTGTCGCTTCACGTAAACGCTGAATAATTGCTATTGCTTTAGCTCTCAATGTTTCATCATCAAAGATGTGTTTTTGCGTACCAAATAAGGCATTAATCGTTTCATGAACACCGATATAACCTAATGAAATGGAGGTCCGGCCATGTTTAAAAATTTCAGCAACACTGTCATCCGCTTTTAAACGTACGCCACAAGCACCTTCCATATAAAGAATAGGGGCAACACGTGCTTTGACGTTTTCTAAACGAGCAATTCGGGTCATTAAGGCTTTTTTAGCCAATTCAAGACGTTTATCAAGCAGCGACCAGAATGCGGCTTCATCTCCTTTGGCCTCAATGGCAATACGTGGTAAGTTTAAACTGATCACCCCTAGATTATTGCGCCCTTCGTGGAGCATCTCGCCATTTTCTTCATAGACGCCTAAGAAGCTACGACAACCCATTGGGGTTTTAAACGAGCCGGTTACTTTTACCACTTGATCGTAATTTAAAATATCAGGGTACATCCGCTTGCTTGCACATTCTAAAGCAAGTTGTTTAATGTCGTAGTTAGGATCACCAAATTTATGGTTTAAGCCATCTTTAATAGCAAAAACCAGTTTGGGGAAAACCGCCGTTTTGCGGTTTTTACCTAAACCCGCCATGCGATTTTCAAGGATTGAGCGTTGAATTAAACGTGCTTCTTTTGATGTGCCTAGGCCAAAGCCAAAGGTAACAAAAGGCGTTTGACCATTAGCCGTATGTAGAGTGTTAACTTCATATTCTAAAGATTGAAAAGCGTCATAACACTCTTTTTCTGTACGTGCGTTGGCATAAGCTTCTTTATCCGCTATTTGCCATTCTTGCGCCACTTTATAGTGTTTGTCGTAACTGGCTTTGACAAAAGGTGCAAGGACTTCATCAATACGGTTGATTGTCGTGCCACCATAAATATGACTAGCGACTTGAGCAATAATCTGTGCAGTCACCGCAGTGGCTGCTGAAATGGATTTTGGCTGTTCTATTTCTGCATTACCCATCTTGAAACCGTTGGTTAACATACCATTGAGATCAATCAGCATGCAGTTAAACATAGGGAAAAAGGGTGAGTAATCGAGATCATGATAATGAATTTCACCGCGCTCATGAGCGAGTACCACATCTCTTGGCAGGATATGTAATTTTGCGTAATGTTTAGCCACAATTCCCGCAAGTAAATCGCGTTGGGTTGGGATAACTTTACTGTCTTTATTCGCATTCTCGTGCAAGATAGAGACATCACTCTGTTCGATAAGACCGCGGATTTCCTGAGTTAATCGTCCTCGTTGCTCACGAGCAACATCTCGGTCATGACGGTATTCAATATAAGCTCTGGCAATATCTTTGTGCTCGCCAGCCATCAGCTGATTTTCAACGGCGTCTTGGATCTCACGGATATCGACATTCGAACGTCCTGCGAGAGATTGTGAAACAGATTGAGCGACAAACTCACAATAATCATCATCAGTGATCTGACAAGCTTCGGCTGCTCTTTTGATAGCATCGCTGATGCGGGTTTGGTCAAAAGAGACTTTACATCCGTCTCGTTTTATCACTATGGTTTTCACAATCTGGCTCCTTAACTATTTATCCACAGGCTTTAATCCCATAAAAACAGGTGATGGCGTAGCATTGAGACTAATTGTGGATAAGGTGTGTATAATTACTATATGTTGTATCTGTGTATTTATTAAAGCACAATATATAGTAATTGGAAGCGAAATAATCTTGAGTAAAACTGATCTAAATCAAGGTATTTTTGCTACATCAGGCTTGGAGAGGGCTTGGCTGAATTGTAAATCTGAGATAAAAATGGCAGTAATAAATGATTGCTCATTTATTGAGAATATAAAAAAAGCAAAGTGCTCATAAAGAGTACTTTGCTTCTTTGATATGACAGGTAGAAAAATAAATTAGCGGATCGCGATAACTTCGATTTCTACTTTGGCATCTTTCGGTAAACGAGCAACTTCAACACAAGAGCGTGCTGGGAATGCTGCATTATGCTCTTTAAAGAAAGCTTCATAAGCTGCATTAATAGTACCGAAATCATTTAAATCTTTTACGAAAACAGTCGTTTTAATGATATTAGCAACGGTTAGACCTGCTTTTTCAATAATTGCTTTGACGTTTTCTAAAGATTGACGTGCTTGCTCTGCCGCATTGTCAGACACAAACTCACCCGTAGCCGGATCAACAGGTAATTGGCCTGATGTGATCACTAAATTACCTAAATCAACACCTTGTACATAAGGGCCGATTGCTGCAGGGGCTTTTTCGGTATTAATTTCGTAAGACATGTAGAACTCCTGTTTTTATAAGATTCATGCTAACGCTTAATTAGCTCAGCGCTATTATAGCCAGCGCAGAAGACGAGCAATATGATAGATATCAGGCTTTATCATAAAGTCTATAGGTATAAAAAGAAAATAATCCTAACGCTTTCTCGCCTTTTTATACGATATTTAGCCCATCTAAATCCCCCATTTATAGCAATTTTTTTTCTAAGATAGTGCTTATTAGCTATTTCTATTTTTTCATAAAAAGGGATCAACGCGATTGAGAGGGGATTATTCTATTTTTAGGGTAGGTGTTTACTATCTGCCCTATCAAGCAGGGCAGATAGCCAATAAGAAATCAACGAATAACGGCGTGGCGCTCAAATTCTTTTTCGCAATATTTGCAGGTTAATACCACGTCAGACGCGAATTTTTTCACGCGAAAGCTACTTTGTACCGGCTCATTATGGCTAATACAGTTGCTATTAGGGCAGGGTACAACATCTTCGAGTAATTCAGGTAAACTTAGTGCCATTTTATTGACGACTTGGTAGTCATCAATAATATTAACCGTCGCTTGAGGGGCATACATTGCTAAGCGATTTGCCTGCTCTGCGGTTAAAAAGACATTTTCAATTTTGATTAAATCTTTTTTACCTAGGTTTTCAGAAGGAAGATTAAAACCTACCGTTATTCTTTCGTCTGTTTCGGTTAAACGAAATAGAGATAGGATCTTAAAGCCCACCTGCGCCGGAATATGATCAATAACAGTCCCACGTTTGATAGCTTCAACTTTTAGTTTGTGATCATGAGTCATGGTGTGCTCCTTATTAAAGAACTAAGTTTTTATTTAGAACTAAGGCAAGTAGTGCCTGACGCGCGTAAATACCATTACCTGCTTGTTGGAAATAGTAAGCATAAGGGGTGTTATCAACATCGGTGGTAATTTCATCGATACGTGGCAGGGGGTGTAATATCTTAAGATTATCTTTTACATTCACCAGATCAGCACTGGTTAAGATAAATTGGGCTTTGACATTGGCATATTCAGAAGGATCAAGGCGCTCTTTTTGTACCCGAGTCATATACAGGATATCCAGCTCTGACATCACTTCATCTACAGTTTCATGCTGACTATATTCAACACCATGCTCTTCGAGTAAATGCAAGATATGCTCTGGCATGGCCAGCACTTTTGGGGCAATAAAATAGAGGTGATTTCCTGTAAATTTGGCTAATGCTTGGGCTAGTGAGTGTACTGTGCGACCATATTTTAAATCACCTACCATCGCGATATTGAGGTTATCTAATCGGCCTTGTGTTTCTTTAATGGTAAACAAGTCTAGTAACGTTTGGCTAGGGTGTTGGTTGGCACCGTCCCCAGCATTAATAACGGGGATATCCCCAGCAAATTCAGAGGCCAAACGTGCCGCACCTTCTTGAGGATGACGAATAACAATGGCATCAGCATAAGTACGTAGTACGGAAATAGTATCAGCTAAGGTTTCCCCTTTTTTACCTAAAGAGGTGTTACTACCATCTGCAAAGCCAACCACAGACGCCCCTAAACGATGGATTGCTGTTTCAAAAGATAAGCGAGTGCGGGTGGAGGCTTCAAAAAAACAACTGGCAATCACTTTGTCTTTTAATAATTGGCTATTGGGGTGTTGTTTTAATTTGTCAGCAACATGGAGAACAGACTCCAGATCGTCTCGGTTCAGATCATTGATGGAGATAATATGCTTATGATAGAGCGGATTAGTCATTAGAGTTCTCCTTTGATGATACGATAAATGGTGCGATATGTGTTTTTCTACAGACCAAAAAAAACCCCTCAATGAGAGGGGTTTTAAAAAATAGCTTTTTGGAAAAAAGAGAGCGCTTACGACCGGTTAGGGTACGTAATGTGACAACAAATTGGCATTGGCGCTGTTTCATCTTTCCTCCTGACAAATTGTGGCGCATTATACGCATCTTAATCTTACACGCAAGCGTTTGCTTTTAATTTTTTGCAAAAAAATTTTTTTAATTTAAAAATCAATTAGCTTAAAGAAAAGGCAAAAAAGCACCGTTTGTTTAATCATTAAAAAACGTTGCTTTTGCATGAATATGTATTTTTAAAAAGGATTTGCTAAGGTCGCCACCATAACCGCTTTAATCGTGTGTAGACGATTTTCTGCTTCATCAAACACAATACTGTGTTTTGATTCAAAAACCTCGTTAGTGACTTCAAAACCACCATATAAGCCAAATTCTTCCGCTAATGCTTGCCCCATTGTTGTCTCTTCATCATGAAAAGCCGGTAAACAATGCAGGAATTTAACGTCTGGATTACCCGTTAGTTTGATTACATCCATATTAACCTGATAAGGTTTGAGTAACGTAATACGCTCTTTCCAAACTTCTTTTGGCTCTCCCATAGATACCCACACATCCGTGTAGAGAAAATCGGCGTTTTTAACGCCTTCTGCGACATTTTCAGTTAAGGTAATTTTCCCCCCATTTTGCTGAGCGATATTTTGGCATTCAGCGACTAATTCTGCTTGTGGCCAACACGCTTTTGGTGCGACTAGGCGTAAATCCATTCCTGTTAAGGCAGCCGCTTCGAGTAGGGTATTGCCCATATTGTTACGAGCATCACCAAGATAAGCAAAAATGGTTTCTGATAATGGTTTTGTTTGATGTTCAGTAATAGTGAGCAAATCCGCTAATAATTGTGTGGGGTGAAACTCATCGGTTAATCCATTCCAAACCGGTACATCAGCATATTTTGCCAGCATTTCTACTGTTTTTTGGCCATAACCACGATATTGAATACCATCATACATACGTCCTAACACGCGAGCGGTATCTTTTATCGATTCTTTATGACCGATTTGGCTTCCTCCGCCGAGATAGGTCACATTCGCACCTTGATCAAAGGCGGCCACTTCAAAGGCACAACGGGTACGGGTGGAATCTTTTTCAAAAATCAGCGCAATATTTTTTCCTGTGAGATACTGCTGTTCATGGCCTGATTTTTTTGCTTGTTTAAGTTCTAGTGATAAAGCCAGTAATTGTTGTATTTCTGCTGATGAGAAGTCGAGTAAACGTAAAAATGATCTTTGGTAGAAAGGGTTCATAGATAAGCATCCTATAATTGAATTTATATTCAATTTAATACAATAAATATTCATCATCAACCCTTAAACGTCACTTTTGAATGAAAAACTCTGCGATATGAGCCTTATTTAACTATGGAGTGTTTATTCCCCCTGTGGGAGAATAACCAAGATATCTTTCAGACTATTGCGGAGCGGAATTATGGCGGACAGCAAAAAGCTAGCAGAACAACGTGAAGAAACACGTCTTATTATTGAAGAATTACTCGAAGATGGCAGTGATCCCGATGCACTGTACGCAATTGAACACCACATTTCATGTGAAAATTTTGAAACGTTAGAAAAAGCGGCTGTTGAAGTTTTTAAATTAGGTTATGAAGTCACCGAGCCTGAAGAAATTGAAATTGAATCAGGTGAGATCTTAGTCTGCTTTGATGCGGTTAGTGAAAGTGGTCTAAATGCTGAACTGATTGATGCGCAAGTAGAACAGTTAATGAATTTAGCGGAAAAAATGGGTGTCTATTACGACGGCTGGGGAACTTATTTTGAAGATCCCGACGCTGAGTATGATGACGAAGATGGCGAAAATGAAGATGACGAAAGCGAGTCTGATAAGTCATCACGCCTGCACTAATTGGCGCTATATGTTGTCCCAATGTACCAGTCTTTAGGTGCAAAAAAGAACACCCGCCACAAATTCTTTTTGTGACGGGCATTTTTTAAATGGCTAATCCATCATACCAAACTTACCATTGTCATAGTCATCAAAAGCTTGTAATAACTCTTGTTGTGTATTCATGACAAAAGGCCCTTGTCCTACTACTGGCTCATTAATGGGCTCACCCGTTAATATTAATACGATAGCGTCTCCCATGGATCCTAATGTTAGGGTATCACCGTGGGTATCTAATATTGCGATTTCATGTTGACGTACAATATCACTGTTATTGAGATGTATCGCACCTTTAACGACAAATAGCATCGCATTATGTCCCTCAGGGATAGCATAGTGTGAAGTACCCGCATGATTTAAGCGCACATCCCACAGGTTTACAGGGGAATAGGTCATAGCAACACCAGATGTATTTGCATAGTCACCGGCAATGACTCGGACATAGCCCTGTGCATTAGGTAATTGCACATGAGGAATATCTTGCGCTTTTAGTGCTTGATAACGGGGTTGTGCCATTTTATACGCGCTTGGCAAATTAACCCACAGTTGTACGACTTCAAGCATACCTCCCTCTTTCGTCATTTTTTCAGAGTGATATTCTTTATGTAAAATACCTGAAGCGGCTGTCATCCACTGCACATCACCTTCAGCAATTGTACCGGCATGACCGGTAGAATCATGGTGAGATACTTCACCTTGATAAGCTATAGTGACCGTTTCGAATCCACGGTGGGGATGAGTCCCAACACCACGCGCATTAGTAACAGGCTTAAATAATGTAGGCTCAGCATAATCCATTAATAAGAATGGGCTATATTGCTCTGCATTCTCTTTATAAGAGAATACTGTGCTCATAGAAAAGCCATTACCAACCCAATGTGGATTAGGTGCTGAATAAATTTGTTTTACCTGTCTCATTGTCATGATGTTTCTCCTGATTAAGGAAAGAAACCGCAATAACCCAGACACAGAAGGAGGTAATACAAGTTATCGCGATTTCTTAATGAGTATGATCATAAATTGTTCGCTCTATAAACAAAATAGGGGGAATTTGTTGATGGTATTCAAAAAAAATGAATGATCTTTTTAAGGTAAAAAAGCCAGAGATGATAAGTAGAAAAGCCTAACAGGAAAAATGATTTTAAAATTATTATTAATTATTTTCCAAAATAAAAACCACATTCTGCTTTATAAAAATAACTCAGAATGTAGTTTATTCATAAAACTATATATTATTTATTAGTATCGCCGCAACCGCCGATAATTTTAGAGATAGATACTGCTGGGTGTAATAAATAGTCGTAGTTACAATCTTTTTCTTTGTTGTAAACACTACCAGTACAACCAGTCATTACGGTAACAAAAGAAGCAATAAGTGCAATTTTGACAAAGTTTTTCATAAGAAATTCCTTTTTAATTTTAGAATGTTAAAAGCCACAGCATGACTTTCTGTGCATAAAGATATTAAATTATCTATAAATAGCAATATAAAAAAATAGGAATTTTAAAATAGAACAGAAACTAAAAAATATTTTATTTAAGATGTGAAATATGATTATCTAGAGTAAAATGAGAAATAAATTAAACTTGTGTTTTTTTATTAAATTTAAGATAAATATTTAATGTGAAATAGATTGCTAATAATTTAAATATAGATTAATCATTAAAAATAGCTGTAAAATATCGCTCTTTTATACCATTAAGATAAATTCATTTTATATTGATAAGTGCTATTGTGAGATAACAAAAAACCCGCATTAAATATGCGGGCGTTTATATCTATACAGCATGTAGATACATGGTTATGAGAAATATCAAAGTGATTTCAGCATACGAATTTCACAGTCGCTGTGGCCTGTATTACCTAATGCTTTATCAATAAACTCAAAGCCTAATTTTTCATATAGACCAATTGCTGCTTTTAAAATATCAGTAGTTTCTAAGTAGCAGCGACTAAAGCCTTGTTGCTTACCAAACTCAAGAGATTGCTGAACAATTTTTTTCGCAATTCCTTTTCCTCGTAACTTAGAAGAGAGATACATTTTCTGTAATTCACAAGTCTCCCCATCGCCACCCGCAAGAGGTGCGACACCACCACCACCAACAATTTCGCCATCCATTTCTACCACCCAGTAAGCGCTGCGAGGTTGATGATAAACTTCGAATAAGGTATCTAAAATCGGATCAGCTACTGCAAATCCTTTATCCGCTGTTAAGCCATGCTCGGCGGAAACTTCTCGAATAACGCGTGCAATGCCGGCGTTATCTCTTTTTTCAATGGCTCTGATAATAATATTTTGTGTTGCATTAGGGTTTGCAGTCATAGTTGCACTCATCGTTTTACTTATTAGTAGAATATTTTTTGATAATGTATTGAGAGAGCACCGGAAAGGAACTTCTTCATTGAAAGTAGCACTGAGGGCCACTGAAAACATCTTAATTGATTAAATAGGATTGTAAACTGTTATGCCTGTTTATTTATATGATTAGGGTATTTGTTGGTAGAGATATATTTCAAATATCTATTTCATTAGAGAGAGAATAATAGAGAAAAGGCACTATAGAACACTATTTCACTGCAAAACGAGTCACAATATAGTGAAAAAATGTTTTATTTTTAGGTTTAGTGATCAACCTATATCTTAAGTAGTAACGATATTAGGTGTTAAAAATAAACTAAAACCCGCAATCAATGCGGGTTTTAGTATTAATGGTGCAATAACTTATAACGCAGCAATAGAGACTTTTTGGGCAATCAGCTTCTCTTTAGCATTTAAACAAGATGCTAAACGCTCACGCTCTTTGGCGACAACAGCCTCAGGTGCGCGATTAACAAAGCCTTCGTTTGATAATTTGCTGTCTAATGTAGTGATATCTTTCTCTACTTTTTCAAGCTCTTTATCTAAACGGGCAAGCTCTGCATCTTTATCAATAAAGCCGGCCATTGGGATCAACAGCTCTGCACCGCTCACCAGTTTAGTTACCGATAATGGTGCTTCTTCACCTTCCGCTAATGGGCGAATATCCGCTAAGCGACCCATTGCTTTTAAGAAACCAATGTTATCACTGACGCGACGTTTAGCCGTTTCATCCGCACCACGTAAAATAACATCCAGTGGTTTACCTGGCGCAATATTCATTTCTGCACGGATATTACGAACTGCGACGATAACCTCTTTGATCCATTCCAGATCGTTAAGTGCTTGCTCGTCGACTAATGACGCATCAAATTCAGGGAAAGCTTGGAGCATGATGGTTTCGCCTTCAATGCCTTTCACCTCTTTAACGCGTTGCCAGATAGTTTCTGTAATAAATGGAATAATTGGATGAGCAAGACGTAACAGACCCTCTAATACTTCAATCAAGGTATGACGAGCAGCACGTTTTTGAGCATCATTACCTTTATGAACCGCCGGTTTTGATAACTCAAGATACCAGTCACAGAATTGGTTCCAAGTGAATTCGTATAAAATACCGGCAGCAATATCAAAGCGATAATTATCTAACGCTTCACGATAGGCTTTTATGGTGTTATTGAATTCAGCTAAGATCCAGCGATCAGCCAATGAGAATGTCATCTCACCACCTTGATAGCCACAGTCTTGATCTTCTGTATTCATCAGTACAAAACGACTGGCATTCCATAATTTGTTACAGAAATTACGGTAACCTGACAGACGTTTCATATCCCAGTTAATATCACGCCCTGTAGAAGCTAACGCCGCTAAAGTAAAGCGCAGAGCATCAGTACCATGTGCTTCAATACCTTCTGGGAACTCTTTTTTGGTGCGTTTAGCAATACGCTCAGCCATTTGTGGCTGCATCATATTACCAGTGCGTTTTTCTAACAGTTTATCTAATGTGATACCGTCAATCATATCTAAAGGATCAAGTACGTTACCTTTAGATTTTGACATTTTCTGACCTTCTTCATCACGGATAAGGCCTGTCATATAAACGGTTTTAAATGGAACCTGTGGTTTACCTTCATCATCTTTAATAAAGTGCATGGTCATCATGATCATGCGGGCAATCCAGAAGAAGATAATATCGAAACCGCTCACTAACA